>JAAZAH010000095.1 GCA_012514415.1 Sandaracinaceae bacterium | reverse complement strand
CACGATCGCATTCGCTTGCTGAACGAATGCTTCCGGCGCGCCATCCGTGAATACGAATACCGCGGCATCTATCGGGGTGTCTTCCCCATCAAGGTGAACCAACAGCGCCATCTCGTCGAAGAGATCGTCGAGTTCGGACGGGAGTATCGTTACGGCCTCGAGGCTGGATCGAAGCCCGAGCTGCTCATCGCCCTCGCCGCGATGGATCACGAATCCGGTTTCATCATCTGCAACGGATACAAGGACCTCACCTATATGGAGACGGCTCTTGTCGCGAGTCATTTTGACAACGAGGTGATCGTCGTCCTCGAGCGCGTCGAGGAGCTCGAGATCATGCTCCGGGCCTCGGAAAAACTTGGCATCCGCCCCTCCCTTGGTGTGCGAGCCAAGCTCTCTCAACGCGGCATGGGACAGTGGGCGGACTCGGCCGGCGACCGCGCGAAATTCGGGCTAACGACCGCGGAGATTGTGCACGTCGTCGATCGGCTCGCGGAACGCGATATGCTCGATTGTCTCAAGCTCCTTCATTTTCATATGGGGAGCCAAGTCTCGAGCATCATCCCCATCAAGAACGCCCTCCGCGAGGCGAGCCAGATCTATGTCGAGCTCGTGAAGATGGGCTGCGCGATGGGCTATATCGACTGCGGCGGAGGACTCGCCGTCGATTATGACGGCTCAAAGACCGATTTCCGCGCGAGCATGAACTACGCGGTCCAAGAGTACGCCTATGATGTCGTGTCTGCGATCGCCGACGCTTGCGATAAAGAGGGCGTCGAGCACCCGACGATCGTCACCGAATCGGGTCGCGCGATCGCGAGCTATCAGAGCGTCCTCGTATTCGATGTCCTTGGAGTCGACCGAAATGGGTTCGGGGAGCCAATGCCCATCAGCGACGATGAGCACGATATCATCAAGGGGCTCTACGATACGTGGAAAGGCGTAGGGAAGAAGAACATCCAGGAAGCGTTCCACGACGCGCAACAGGGACTCGAGGAGGCTCGCAGCCTCTTCAAATTCGGCTATCTCACCCTCCGCGAGCTCGCACGCGCCGAACGCCTCTATTGGCATTGCTGCGAGAAGATCCACGAGGTCGGGAAGAAGCTCACGCACGTTCCGGAAGAGCTTCAGCGCCTCGATGATCTCCTCGGCTCCATCTACTATTGCAACTTCTCCATCTTCCAATCGGCGCCCGATGTTTGGGCGATGGATCAACTTTTTCCCTTCCTCCCCATCCATCGCCTCGATGAGGAGCCGACCGTGAAGGCGCGCCTCGCCGATCTCACCTGCGACAGCGACGGGATGGTCGAGACCTTCATCGATGTCGATGAGGTGAAGACGAGCCTCGACGTCCACCCGATGCGTGAAGGCGAGCAGTATATCCTCGCGATGTTCCTCGGCGGCGCGTACCAGGAGATTCTCGGCGATCTCCACAATCTATTCGGCGATACGAATGTCGTTCACGTCCGCCTCGCCGACTACGGATATACCGTGAGCAACGTCATCAAGGGTGATTCGATCGAGGAGGTGCTCCGCTATCTCCAATACGATCCCGAGGATATGGCCGAGCGCGTCCGTAAGCAGGCCGAACGCGCCCTCGCGGCGAATAAAATGACGGTGGACCAGCTCCGCACGTTCATGAAACACTACGAAGAGAGCCTCCGGGGTTATACCTATCTCAAGGGTGACGGTTGAATCGAGATGGAAAAGGCGTGCTCGTCATCACGCCGACTTACAACGAACGTGAGAACCTCGAGGAGCTGGTCCGAGGCGTAAGAGAAGCGCTCCCCAAGGCGAAGCTTCTGATCGTGGACGATGCCTCGCCCGACGGAACGGGCGAGCTCGCCGAAACACTGAGGGCCAATGATCCGTTGGTCGATGTTCTTCGTCGCCCGGCCAAGCTCGGACTTGGGAGCGCGTATCTCGACGGCTTCGGATATGGCCTCGAGCGCGATTTCACCGCGTTCGTTCAAATGGACGCCGATGGCAGCCATGATCCGGCCTATCTTCCGGCATTCATCGAGCGACTCCTCGAGGGAAACGATCTCGTCATCGGCTCCCACAATATCCCCGGAGGCGGAGTCGAAGGTTGGGGCGCCGGACGGCATCTGCTGAGCAAAGGCGGGAGCATCTACTCGCGCCTCATCCTCGGTCTCGAGATTCGAGATCTCACTAGCGGCTTCAAAGCCATGCGGCGCTCGCTGCTCGAAGCGCTCCCGCTCGATCAGATCGGCTCGGAAGGCTATGCGTTCCAAGTGGAGCTGAGCTACCGCGCGGCCGAGATCGGCGCCAAGATCGTCGAGCATCCGATCGTCTTCGTCGATCGCCGCGCAGGAGAGAGCAAAATGAGCCGGGCGATCTTCCTCGAAGCCGTCTGGATGGTGCCCTCGCTCAGGCTCCGAAGCCTGCGCGGCGCGCTTTAACCCGAGTATGCTTCAGCGCTCAAGCGCGCGCTTGATGAGGGCTTCGCTTCGCTCACGGAGACCTTCGGCGAGCTTTCGATTCGCCGCGTGACGGTGTGCTTTGGCGATCTTTGATTTATCGAAGTAGCGCCCGGAAACGCCCTCGACCGAGGGGTGCATCGCCACATGAAGCGAGGTCTTCGAGCCCTCTTCCGGGGTGATCAAAATGAAGCCCGCGAAATTCTTCGCCCAGTTCAGGAAGCGATTGTCGCGCGTGACGTTCGTCATCACATCGCCCGGATGAAGTGCGTTCGAGGTCACGTTGGTGCCCTCGAGACGCCTGGCGAGATCCGTCGAGTAGATCACTTGAGCAAGCTTCGAGTGCCCATAGACCTTGAGGCCACGATAAAATCGCGTCTTCTCACACATCAGATTGTTGAGGTCGAGCGTGCGCGGACTTTTATGGAGTCGCGACGCCACATGGACGATACGCGCGCTCTTCGCCTCTCGAAGAAGAGGCAGAAGTTCCTCGGTAAGGAGGTATCCCGCGAGATGGTTCACCGCGAAGGTGTCCTCGTAGCCGTCGGCGCTGAGCGTGAACTTCGAATGCCAAAGCCCGGCGTTGTTGATCAGCACATCGAGGCGATCGAAACGCGCGGACACTTCCTCCGCAAGACCTTTCACGGCCTTGAGCGAAGAGAAATCGGCGATGAAAGCTTCGATCGATTCATTCCGCGTGTCTTCGCGAAGCATGTCGCGGACGGCGTGTGTCCGCTCAGGATTTCGCCCCGCGATGAGAACAGTGGCTCCCTGGCGCGCAAGCTCGCGCGCAGTCTCGACGCCGATCCCGCTCGACGCCCCAGTGACCATGACGATTTTATCTTTCACGAGGCGGCAGGCTTTCACACTCAACTCTACGGGGCAACCCTCCCGAAGCGGCGCGTGACCTCGAAGGCCAAATCGAATGCGAAATGCAGCCGGCTCGGCGAGCGGAAAACCGTGGGCGAGAGGAGATCGAAGCCAATCTCCCAGTCCTTCGGGAGATCGACGTGAAGCCCAACGGAGGTGCGCATGATCGGCCCGTTGAAGGGGAGATAACCCATCGCGAAACGGATCGGAACGCTGAAGCGCTCGACGCCAGCGATGGGAACGCGGTAGTTGATCTCACCGAGTATCGGAAGGTTATGAGCGCGTCCACCCTGCCCCGGGAGATTCGCATAGCCCATGATGAGACCGAGCCCGAGCCGGTCGCGCGGTCGAAGTTCGAGCCTCGTTCGAAGCATGTGAATCGAGAAGCGATCGCGGGTGATTGCGGGACCGATCGCGCTGCCTGCGCTCAAGGAGATCGCCGCCCAGTGGGTGCGCTTCGGCGAAGCGCTACGGGTCCTTGCGCTACGATAAGCGTCAGCCAAGAGGCGCTCATCTTCCTCGGCTTGTTCCGCCGCGTTGCGCGCTGCCTGTCGGTCGAACTCGAGCACGCTTGGGAGTTTGGCCTCGAGGAGAACGTCGATGGCAGGGCCGAGCGTTGCGGCTTCGGAGGCGACCTGCGCCGCGACGACACCGTCGACATCGCCTCGGGCGATCCAAAGTTCGACGACGTATTTCCCTTGCGAGGCGTACACGATCGGCACGATGACAAGCGCGATCTCCTCGCGAACGATGAGTCTTCGGAGCGGTCCCATCGACGCCCCATCGCTCACGCGATCTGCGCGAAGAAGCGCGCGGGCGTCCGATTTTGAAAGCGCCTCCCAACCGGCCTCGCTGAGAGCGAAGCGAACACGCGCGTCGATGAAGTTTCCAACGACCGGATCGATGCGGGGGTCGCGGCGTGTTTCGAGCAAGAGGACCTCAAGGCGGGTCGGCCGAGGCACGCTCAGCTCATCACCGCCTTGGGTGAGCTGATCCGCTTCCTCGAAGCTCGTTCGTATTTGAGCGGAGACACTCGGGGGGACGCAAGCGAGAACGAGACAGGCGAACGCTGCGATCCGAATGAGAGCGGACCAACGCATTCGATCGCAGTCAGGGCAGTCCACCCCAAGCCGAAGCGCCGACGATCGACGCGCGCGCATCTTGTTTTCCTCAGCGCCCTTCATCGCTCGCATACTAACGCATTCAGTTCACAGCAACACAAAGGACACGCTTACAGTCGGCCTCATTTGCATACATATGCCCATCTGGGTCTTCATCTCATTTCCCGATCCACCCAGGCCTCCAACTTTGAACGTCGCGGCCCTACAGTCGCAGACAAAAATCGGGCCAAACGAGAATAGGCGCGCAAACGAGGCCTCGACAAAACGCGAACCGGACCACAAGAGCTTGCCCAAGCGATCGATAGTCGCCGCGCTTAGCGTGCATTGTCATGGATTTTCTGCTAATGCCGCGGCGCGTTATCTTTTCGTGATTTCCTATGCAGGCCACCGAAGTCCGCAGCTTACTCCGCGCGATATTGGAGCGACCCGACGGGCAGATCGCCGAGCTCATCAAACTCCTTCCTTCGCATGAGCTCAAGCGACTTGAGGCATTGATCCGCGAGGAGCTCGAATCTTTGCCCATCCCCATTGAACCCTCGCTCAACCGCAAATACGAGCGGCGGCGCGCGTCCCTCAAACACGCCCTCTACCTACTCGAAGCGCGGCGCGGGGACCCTCAGCGGCTCATCTTGAGCGCGCGTCAGCGTTGGCTCAACGGAGGGGAGCACCTCGATTACCTCCAGCTGATGCGCGCGTTTGGTCGTCATCAAGAAGTGATCGATCTTGCCTTTGCGCTGCTCATCGATCGGGAGCTCACTCCCGAGCTTGAAGATGTCGAACGTGTGCTTCGTGATGAGCTCCGCATCCCGCCCGGTCATGACGCGGCGGTCGAGCGCTACCTCAACAATCCATCGGAGGAGACGATCGAGCCGCTTCTCCGCTTCATTCCGGTCGAGTCGGAGGAAAACCAGCTCCGCTTCACCATCGCCGCCTTTCTCCGCCGTGGCGCCGACCCCTCACTCCTCCTCGCCCTCATCGGTCCGCGCGCTCTCACCGAAGAGATGCAGTTGCTCATCGATGACGGTCGCCTCTCTCCGCAGGTCATCGGCGCACTCGCCGAACGCCACCCTGAGGACCAAGCGGACCTTCTCGGCTTCGCGGCACGCAGCGCGCAGGCCCAAGGCGACCACCTCGGCACCATCCGTTATCTCCGCTTCGCCATGGACACCGACGAAGAGGAGCGGGTGCGCGATCACCTTGAGCAGATCCGAGAGCTCGCCGATCCCGAGCTCCTGGAACTGCTCGACCGCGCGGGTCTTCGCTGAAGGCGAGAGCCCCGCCCTCAAGCGCAGCAGCGCCGGACGGGTCAAGCGCGGCTCGAAAGAACTTCGCGGCTTTGACAGAGACAGCACAAAAGGCGTTATAGTCTCCCGATGCCTCAGCCCGGCAATACCACGGTCATCGTCAATCCGCGCGCACGGGGCGGGCAGCTTGGCCGACGCTTCGAATCGCTCCGCGGCGTGATCGTCGAGGCGCTGGGTCCCGTCGATTTTCGGTTCACGGAACGTCGGGGACACGCGGCCGAGCTCACACAAGAGGCGGTCGAACGCGGAGTGAGCACGCTCGTTTCCTTCGGCGGCGACGGGACTCATAGCGAGGTCGCCTCCTCGATCGCCGAGCTCGGCGCGGGCGATGCGGTCGGGCTCGGTATCCTGAACGCTGGAACCGGCGGTGATTTCCGCAAAATGCTCGAAGGTTCGCGTTCACTCGAGTCGGCCTGCCGGACAATCGCCGAGACCGATCCGACGCCGGTCGATCTCGCTCGCATCACGCATCTCGACCTCGATGGGACCGAGAGCAGCCGGCATTTCATCAATATCACCACAGCCGGAATCGGCGGCCTCGTCGATCATTATGTGAACCACGCGGCTTTTCGCCTCGGCGGGCGTCTCGACTATGCCCTCGCCACACTAAGGGCCCATCTCCATTATCGTCCGACGCATCTCCGTGTCATCGTCGACGGAGCGAGTCTTGGCGAGTACGAGCTTCTCGTTGCGTGCGCCTGTAACGGCCAAATCGCCGGCGGTGGAATGCGCTTTGCGCCCTCCGCTCGGCTCGCGGATGGACTTTTGGACGTGGTGCTCATCGAGGCGAGAAGTCTTCTCCGCTTGCTTCCTCTATCGCCGCGGATCTATTCGGGCACCCACCTCAACGCTCCCGGAGTCCACCATACGCGCGGTCGGCGAATCGAGTTCATTCCGCTCGACGAAGCCCGACCTGCCTTTCTGGATATCGACGGAGAAGAGGCCGGATTCGGTCCGGCCTCCATCGAGGTGATCCCGCACGCGATCCGTGTCCACGGACCGCGTCGGGAAGTGCTCTAGACGCGCTTCGGTCGAAGCGGCGCTTCCTTCCGCCCTACTCGAGCGCGAAGATCTCTTCCTCGCCGCCGGGAGGCGTCACGAAGAGCTGAAGCGCGATCTGATAACGCGGGCCTTGGAAGTACTCGATGACGAATTCGTGGACGCCCTCCTCGAGCACGATCTCACCGCGCTTTTCGAGCGGTGCGTGTTGGCCATCGTTATCAATGACGGTCTTTCCATCGATGATGAGTTTGGATCCATCATCGGAATTGAGCCGAAAGCGGTATTTCCCGGGGATGTCGATATAGACGGTCGTCGTATAACGGATGCCGAACCATTCGTAGCGATCGGAAATCCCGGGGAAGCCTTGGTCGAACTGACGCGGCGCGATATCGAGCTTCGACGTATAGATCGTTCCCACCGGCTCGAGCTCATCGAAGTTCGGAAGGCGCTGCGTATTCTTCGGGAGAAAGTAAATATTGCCGACGAAGACGCCGACGTCCGGTTCTGGCTCCTCGGGCGTGCCGAAGACCGGTTCATCTTCGGGCTCGGGCTCGACGACGGGCTCGGGCTCGACAACGGGCTCGGGCTCGACAACGGGCTCCGGCCGCTCCTCGGGAGGCGCCTCAGTCAGGTTGGGATTCTCCCCCTTGTCCGCCGCAGGCGGCTGCGCGGGTCGTTCGCGATCGACCGGACGCGTCCGCTCGGGCGTGCTCGGCGTGGCAGGAGCAGGCCGATTGGGGCGCGGCCGGTTGCTGCTGATGACGATGGTCGCGGGGCGCCGCTCGGTGGTACTCGGACGAGTCGCCCTCCCCGCGCTTGAACCGGATGACGAGGTGCTCGCCGATTTATTCGACGAGGCCTTGAAGCTGGCGGATGCGTTCACCGAGCACCCTCCGAAGAGGAGCGCCGCGGAAAGGATCAAGATGATGGAGTGTTTCATGGCGTTCTGCTGGTTGACGCGCGGATGATACCCCTTATTCATCCGCTACGTCTTCAAACTCAGATAGAATTGCGCCGCGCTCTGCACCTAGGCTCCGCAAATGAAGAAGAAAGCTTATTTCTCCGGCCCGCGCCCTCTCGCCTTCGCTCATCGCGGAGGCGCGAACCGCTGGCCTGAGAACACATTACTCGCATTCCAGGGGGCGATTGAGCTCGGCTTCACTCATATCGAGACGGACGTCCACCTCACCCGCGACGGTGAATTCGTCTGCTTCCACGATGATCGGCTCGAACGCACAACGAACGGGACTGGATTTCTGCGCGATTATGATCTGGCCTCGCTTCGCGAGCTGGACGCCGCCTATCATTTCCGCGATCGGAAGGGCGGCTTCCCCTATCGCGGAAAAGGGCACCGGATTCCGACCCTCGATGAAGCGCTCGCCCTCGACGAAAACGTCCGCTTCAACATCGAGCTGAAGCCGCGCGACCGGGCGGCCGCTGAAAAACTCGTCCGGCTCGTTCTCGATCGCGGACTTGAGGATCGCGTTCTTCTCGCCGCGGCGGACGATGCGACCAACCGGATGATCCGCCGACGCATTGGCGGCAAGATCGCGACAAGCCCTGGCGCCAAGGAGATCTTCTTCTTCTGGCTCCTCGCACGCCTCGGCCTCTCCCGGCTCTGGAGGCCGAGCTTCGACGCACTCCAAGTGCCGACCGAGCACGGCCCACTTCGCGTCGTCGACCCGCGCTTCATCCGCGCGGCGCATGTGCACGGCATCCAAGTTCACGTCTGGACCATCGACGATGAGGCCGAAATGCGCCGTCTCGCGCAGCTCGGGGTGGACGGGATCATGACCGACGAGCCCGAACTGCTCCTTCGCACTCTCGGCCGGAGCTCGGCCCACGAAAGCTAGGTGCCTCCGATCGCAGCCCCTGTTAAGCTCAACCCATGCGGATCTATCGGGCCGGCGTCGCTTCCCTAAATCAAACACCCCTCGATTTCGAAGGGAATGAGGCGCGCGTTGCCGATGCGGTTTCCCGCGCCAAGCGCGAAGGCCTCGACCTTCTCCTCCTCCCCGAGCTGGCCCTGAGCGGACATTCGCTCGGTGATTTCTCCCGTGCCGAGTGGGTTCATGACCGCCTCATCGCATCGCTCGGCCGCATCGCCGAAAAATCACGCGACCTGAGCTTGGTGCTCGGCATGCCCTTTCTGCTTGAGGGCATGGTCTATAGCGCCGCCGCCGTACTTCACGACGGCGAGCTCCTCGGTCTCGCCACCAAGGGCGGTTACGATCGCTACGCTGGCCTTCACGAGGCCAAGCATTTCGACCTCTTTCCTCGCCAAGGTGAGCTCCTCGTCGATCTCCTCGGCGCTTCGGTGCCCATCGGTCGATCGCGCTTTTCGCTCGGATCGCTGCGCGCTGAGGTCGCCATCGGTGATGCGCTCGAATCCTTCGAGCGCCTGGATGGACCGAGCGATCTTCTGCTCAACCCCGCCGCGCGCCCATTCCGCCTCGGGACACATGGAGCCACTCTCGAGCGCGCGGCCGAGCTTTCCCTCATCCGCAACGCCCCGCTCTTAAGCGCCAATCTTCTTGGGAATGAAGCCGGGCGAAATATTTTTGATGGCGCCTCCTTCATCGCAGCCGACGGCGAGCTCCTCACGTCGACGCCGCGCCTCTCCATGAATCAAATCTCGCTGAGGAGCGCCGCTCTTCGCCTCACGGATACCATCGGTACGCGGAGCCGGAGAGAGCGCGCATCGACCCCGCCGCCGCTCCAGTACGAAGAGCACCGAGAAGAACTCCTCACTCGCGCGATGGCGGTTGGGCTCTTCGACTATCTCCGAAAGTCTCGCGCCAATGGTTATGTGCTCAGCTTGAGCGGCGGTGCAGATTCGGCAGCCTGCGCGGCACTCATCGGACTCATGATTCGGCTCGGCGTAAAAGAGCTGGGCACCTCGGGCTTCAAGAAGCGCTTGGCTCATATCGCGAGCCTCGAGGACGCCTCGAATGCAGAAGAGCTTTGCGCCAAGCTGCTCCTTACGGCGTATCAATCCACTGAGAACAGCAGCGAGACGACGCGGAGTGCCGCACGCGCGTTAGCCGAGGAAATCGGCGCCACGCACCTCGAGCTCGATATCCAGCCGATGGTCGACGCCTATCGCGCCTTCGGCGAGCAGGCAATCGGCCGCGCACTCGATTTTGAGAACGACGATCTCGCCCTTCAGAATCTTCAAGCGCGCGTGCGGAGCCCTGGAGCTTGGCTCCTCGCAAACCTTCGCGGCGCGATCGTGATCACGACCTCGAACCGTTCGGAGCTCAGTGTGGGCTATTTGACGATGGACGGGGATACGAGCGGCGGGCTCGCGCCGATCGCCTCTATCGACAAAGCCTATCTCCGCGAATACCTCGTTTGGCTCGAAAAAGAGGGCCCCAAAGGAATCGGTCCGCTCAAGAGCCTCGAGAAGGTCAACGTGCAAGAGCCGACCGCCGAGCTTCGCCCGCTCGAAGCCCAACAGCGCGATGAGGACGATCTGATGCCCTACCCGCTGCTCGATCGGCTCGAGGAGCTCTTGGTTCATCGACTTGTCGCACCCGAAACCGCCCTGCGCGTGGTCCGCGAGGAGTTCTCTGAGCTCGAAGGCATTGAAAATTACGTCGATCGATTCTTGCGTAGCTTCAGCACCAATCAATGGAAGCGCGCTCGAATCGCTCCCTCGTTCATTCTCTCGGATCGGATCGTCGCCGATATCGATTTCCCCATCCTCAATGGCGGCTTACGCCTCGCCTCAGACGGCTAAAGACAGCGATCGCGAATCCACGCGCTCGATGACCCCGAGCGATGCGAGGCGCTCATTGGTGCGACGCGTGGCTCGACGCTGCAAGACGACCGCGAGAGCCAAGATCCCGTTCATCAAAAAGACCCGCGCGTAAAGGTAGAGATCGAGGCGATCGAAGATGGCTGCGATCGCCATGAGGTAGGCATGCGGAGCAGTCGAAAGGATCGTGAAGAGGCGCATCGTCAAACGGTTCTCTTCTCGATAGATGGCGGCGCTCTGCTCGGTCGGGTGGAGCCGGATGCCTTCTCGGCTCGCGCCGGGATCGAGCCGATCGATGATGCGAAATTGGGTACGTGTATAAGGATCGAGGATCACCGTCATGGCGAGCCAGACGAGAAAGCCGTGCTCTTTTGACGCACGCTGCCTGGCTGAAACGACCGCCGGCTCCTCCCCCTCGCCACCGCGGACGAGATCCGTATGATGGCGAAAGGACTCCTTATAATAGTCGTAAACCGACATATGAAGGTTCGCCGAAATCACCGCAGGGAGCATGAGCGCGACGAGAAATGGGTCCTGATGCTTCTCCCAGATGTGGTAGAAGGCTGGAAAGACGGTGAGGACGGCGACGATGGCGTCCGCCAAGCCGTCGATCGCGCGCCCGTGCGGACTCGCCGTCCCTTTCGCACGCGCCAAAATGCCGTCCGCTCCATCGAGGATCGCAGAAATCCATAGGGCGATTCCGCCGAAGACCATCGCCTCCGGGCTTCCTATGAGGAATGCGATCCCTGCCGTCGCCCCCACGAGGACGGCGAGGAGCGTCACTTGATTGGGGCTCATCGAAGTCCGTGAGACTGCACGAGCAAAGAGGTAAGCGAGCGGCCGATGGACGTACCGATTGACGGGGTCTTCGACCTCCGGCCCCTTCTCGAGCTGCCTCAACGAAGGAAATTTTTCCGGAGGATGGTTCACCACTTGGTATACGCGGATGGGGCCCGAGGTATCCCGAATGGGGCGCGCGCGTATTCAAGAAAGTGATGCGCATCCTCTTCTCCTACGAGAACGTCCTGCCGACCACACAGGCTGATGCCGAGGTCTTCATGAACACCGCGGCAGCCATCACCCGGCGTGGTCATCCGGGCATCCTGCTCACTCCGCGCCCTCCCGCCGGGAAGGAGAAGAGCGCAAGGGCCATCCTCCAGTTCTTCGATATCGAGGCCCCTTTACGCATCGAGACGCATCGCACCCGACTGCTGCACCCGATTTTTCAGTACCGGGACCACGCGAAAAAACTTGTCCGCGATCCTCGCGCTCGAAGCGCGGACTTGGTCTACACGCGAAACCTCGGCGTGATCCGCGAATGCCTTAAGCACTCCATCCCCGTGATCTTCGAACATTATCGGCCCTGGGGCGATCAGTTCCCGCCTCTACAGCTCTTGCTTCGGCGGATGATGGAAAACCCCTGCTTTCTAGGAATGATCGCGCATTCGCAATTTGCCGCGGCCTCCTATCATCGCATCGGCGTTCCACCAGAAAAGATTGCCGTCATCCACAATGGATATGACCCGAAACGTTTGGCTCCGCGGCCGAAATGGGAAGCGCGACGGGCGCTTGGATTCGAGCGGGCGGATAAGCTCGTCACCTACGCGGGCCGCGTGAACCATAAAAAAGGGCTCGAGATCGTGCTTGAGATGGCAAGATCGCGCCCGGGGGTTCGCTTCCATTTGGTTGGGGTCGAAAAGGAAAACGAGCTCACTCGAGAGGCGAGGACGATACCAAACGTTCAGCTTTTTCCTTTTCAGCCCTTCGGTGCGCTCGCGGATCACCTCTTCGCGGCCGATATTCTCCTCATTCCCCCAAGCGATCGCCCGCTCGCCAAGCATGGAACCACGATTCTCCCGCTGAAGCTCTTTTCGTATCTTGCCGTCGGACGCCCCATCTTGGCGCCGGCCAATGGCGATCTCCTCGAGCTTCTTCGCGATGGAGAAAACGCTTCTCTCGCTCGCCCCTCGGATCTCGACGATATCCTCGCGCGTCTCGATCAGCTCCTTGAGGATGAACCCTTCGCCGCTCGCCTCGCGCGCGGCGCCCGACGTTCAGGTCGAAGCCTTTCATGGGACGTACGCGCCGCGAAGATCGAGCGTTTCATTGAGTCCCGACTCGTTTATGGGGGCTCGTCCGCATTCGAGCCCTTTGAGTACCGACGCTATCTCATCGAGAGCGGGGGATGGCTCCTCCGCGGCCTCTTCCGAGGCGAGTGGCTCTATCGCCCCGGTGAAGCGGAGAGCGAACGGAGCGCCGAGGCGTTCTAGATGTCGCACCTGAAAAGGGGGCTGCTCACGCTTGGCTCTGCGTCGATCTTTGCACGGCTCATCGACCTCGTCGCCATCATCATCGTCCTTCTTTACCTCGACGCGGCCGAGCTAGGCGCCGCGACAACGGCGGTGGCCGCGGCGACGCTCTTCGAACCTCTCGTCGGGCTTGGGCTCGGGTTCACGCTCATCCAGCGGGCCGCGCATCCCGAGGACTTCGAATCGCGCGCGGCGGGAATCGCGCTTTTTTCCTCGCTTTTCCTCATCGCCATCGCACTTATCCCCACTTTGACGCTCACCGGAGGCTCAGGCTTTTTGGTCGCGTCATTCAAGCTCCCTTGGGTCGCGCTCACGCTCATCCCGCTCCACCGCCTGCTTCGTACGCTCGATTATACGCGCTACGCGGCTGCCCAAACCGCCGCGACGCTCGTCGGAGCGGTCTCACGTATCGGCCTCTCGGCGGCATCCGCTGGCGCACTCACGCTTCCGCTCGCCTACGCGTTGCATGGCCTCGGCCTCTACCTCGCGCTCCTCCTCCTTGGCGTCCCCATTCCGCGACCGCGGCTCCCGGCCGGCACTTCCCTTCGCGACCTCGGCTATGGCATCCGCGCCGCCTCCGGCGAATTCTTTGAGCGCGCCTTCCAGCAGCTCGACGTCCTGCTCATCGCGCTCAGCTTCGGGCACGCAGCAGTCGGAATTTATCGGGTCGCTGCCGATCTGTTCTTTACGGTCGCACAAGCGCTGATGGATCTCTTCCAACGCGCAAGTCTCCCCGTCCTCGCGAGAGCCTCGAGCGATGTGCCTCACTTCAAGCGCTCCCTCTTCGAGACCGTTCGCGGGCTCAACTTTGTGCTCCTTCCATTGATTGCCCTTATTTATTTTGGAGCCCCTCATCTCATCGCGAAGATCCAAGGGGGCGAGTTCCTAGAGGCGCGACTCTTCTTCCCGGCTCTCGCCCTCGCGGCGATCGTTCGGACCAACCTCCGACTCCTTCCGCTCGCATACCTCGCACGCGGAGAGGCTTCGCTCGCACTTTCACATTCGAGCCTTGGGCTCGCGTCCCTCCTTGTCTCGTTTGCTGGCGCCTTCAGCCTTCTCGGCCCCACCTGGGGATGGCTTTCGATCAACGCGGCATGGTGTGCGTTTTCAGTTCTTTTTCTCTTCTTCGCCTATTCTCAATCTCGGCGTTTCTTTCGAGGACTTCGCATGGTGCCGAGCGGCGAGAGCAACTCTCGCCCAAACTCCGATAAGACCGCGGATCCCTCCCCCCGCACTGTGTTGATCATCAAAGCGGAAAACGCGGGCAGCGACCCTCATGAACGTTGAAGGCTGTGCGATCTCCTAAACGGGAAGAGAAGACGCTTTTCGTTCGCGATTTTTTTGGATCTTGATCCATAATCGGGTCCCTAATGACCGCGATTTATCCTTTCCGTTTCTTTCGTATGGGCGGCGTCGATCAGGTCGTCCTCGAAAAGGGTGACGATATCCGCCATCTCAAAGAGCTCGATATCAAGCTCTGGATGGCCGTCGCCATGCCCACCAAGGGGATCGCGCTCGATCCTCGTCTCGTGAAACTCCTCGATGACAACGATGACGGAAGGATCCTCGTGCCTGATATCCTCCGCCTCATCGATTGGCTCGATGAGCGACTTGTCTCGCTCGACGGCCTCTTTGAATGCAGCGATGAGATCGCGCTCGAACAGATCAAAGACGAGGCGCTACGCACCAATACATCAAAGATGCTCGGGGCCGATGAGACCTGCATCACGCTCGAGAAGCTCGAGCAGATTCGCGAGCGCTTCACGAGTTCATCGGACAACGGCGACGGAGTCATCACGGCGGAGTCGGGACGCACCCCGGAAGAGAGAGCGAGAATCGAGGCGATCATCAAAGCCCAAGGGTCGATCGAAGATCGATCGGGAGAGCCGGGTATCGATGAAGCGCGCGTCAAAGCGTATTTTGAAGACGCGGCGACGCTTCTTTCTTGGCGCAAGCGCGGAGACGAGGTTTCGCTCCGCCCCTTCGGCGACGCGACGGATTCGCTCGCCGCGCTCCTCCGCGAGCTCGGGCCGAAGCTCGATGATTTTTTCACGCGAAGCCGTGTCGCCGCTTTCGACGCGCGAGCGATCGAGGCCTCGCACGGAGCCGATGATTTCTTCACTTCGATCGTTGAAGAGCCGCTCACCGTCGCGGCGGGCGAACTGAAGAAGCTCCCCATCGCGCGAATCGCAGCAAACGCACCCCTTGATTTCGAGGCGAATGTAAACCCAGCCTACGCTTCCGCGCTGAGACGCTTCCGCGATGAGATTGCGCGGCCCATTCTCGGCCCAGCGATACGAAAGCTCGATGAGGAAGGGCTCGCAACGATCCGCGAGCGCTTCAGCGCATACGAAGCCTATCTCGCGGAGAAGCCCGACACTCGGCTCGATGCGCTGAGTGACGAAGAGCTCGAAACACTTTTGAGTGGCGATGAACGAGCCAGGCTCGAAGAACTTCTCGCCGCCGACCTCGCGCGAAAGGATGAATTCGATCGCCTCGACGAACTCGAGTCGTTGCTGGTCCTCCACCGCGACTTCATCCATGTGCTCCGGAACTTCGTGAACTTTTCCGAGTTCTACATGAGAAAGCGGCCGATCTTTCAGGCCGGAACGCTTTACCTCGACGGACGCGCGTGCGAGCTCTGCATCCTCGTCGATGATCCTTCAACACACATGAACCTTGCGAACCTCGCAGGGAGCTATCTCGCGTATTGCGATATCCGGCGAAAGGGCGAGGAACCCAAGAAGATCGTCGCAGCCCTTACGGCAGGCAGCTCGGACAATCTCCGCGTCGCGCGTAACGGCGTTTTCATCGATCGAGACGGGAATTATTGGGACGCGACCATCACGGTGGTCGTCGAAAATCCCATCAGTCTGCGTCAAGCGTTTTTCTCCCCTTACAAGCGTTTTGCGCGGCTCATCGAGGAGCAAATCTCAAAGCGCGCCTCGGCGGCCGAGGCCGAATCACAGTCGAAGCTGCAAAGCGCAGCCGAGCGCACGGCGATGGCGGATCCGATCGAAGCTGCCGCGACTCCGAAGAAGCGCGGGGTCGATGTCGGAACCGTCGCGGCGATCGGCGTCGCCGTCGGTGGTATCGGAGCGATGGTCACGGGACTCGTCTCCACCTTCTTGGGGCTCGGCCTCTTTATGCCCTTTGGCATCTTGGCGATCATCCTCGCCATCTCGCTCCCTTCGGTCGTGCTCGCCTATGTGAAGCTCAGGAGGCGAAACCTCGGGCCGCTGCTCGATGCGAGTGGATGGGCCGTCAATGGGTTCGCCGCGATCAACATGCCCTTTGGGCGCGTGCTCACGAAGACGGCCGCGCTCCCCAAAGGAGCGACTCGCAAATTCGTGGACCCCTATGCTCAGCGCCGCGGTCCGTTCTGGTTCAGCCTTTTTGCCTTCCTCCTCCTAACCCTCAGCTTGGGTTGGTGCACCAAGCGCCTTGATCCGTATTTACCCGAGCCGATCCGAGCGGTTTCCGTCTTCGAGGCCTTATCGGCGGCTGATGAAGATCAACCCCAAGATGTGAACGAGGGCGGAGACGGTGTGGGCGAGCCCGCGGAGTAGGGCGCGGCGTCCGGAGCCCGCGGGCTGAGGCCTTCGCTGCTCCCTTCGGCACCACAGGCGGTTAAAACATAAAACAGCGAAGGGAGGCGCCGAGCGCTCTCCCTTCGGTTCAGGTGCGGACTGATACGCGATCGACTTTCTTCGTTCAGCCGGCGCGGCGAAGCGCGCTTACCGCTTCGGGGAGCTCGAGATCCGCTTGGCGGAGAAGCTCTTCCACCCAATCGATTGCCTGATCCATCGTTGCAAAATATCGGTTCGGTGTCGGCGAAGGGAAGAGCCAAGCGATCGCCGTGAGCGCGCCACGAAGCGGCCCGTTCGGGACGACGATGGCCGAGCCTAGATTCCACAGACGCTGCTGGTCTTGGATGCTCTTCCACCAATTGGCGACGACTTGGCGACGTCGCGCATCTGGAAGCTCTGCACCTTCGGTGATCTCGACGATCATCGCGAACTTCTTTTTCCGAGAGAAAACCAATTCCAGTGAGCGCCCGAACTCGTAGAGCTCCTCCTCGGTGTAGGGGCCCACGACGCGCATGATGACGACCGGAAAGGTGTCGACGCTAAACTCGATTCCGCTGGACATGATCGCCCCGAGCGTAGATCGAAGTGAGCCGAGGATCAAAGCGTACGGGCATCGATTTTCGCGCAATCTTTGCACTTTTCACGACAAAGGATGCTCCGAAAGGGGAGAATTCTTCGCGATTTGGGAAGCGGCAGACGACCAAGACGGCGTATTTACAAGCGATCACCCCAAAGAGTCGCTATCTTGCGGGAATGGCAAATCTACTCTTCAAAGGCACACCCGTGCATACCAACGGCGAACTCCCGAAAGTGGGGGAGGTGGCGCCCGATTTCACGCTCGTCGACGCGAGCCTGGCCGAACGAACTCTCGCGGATTACGCTGGGAAGAAGAAGGTTCTGACGATCAACCCGAGTTACGATACGGGGGTTTGTCAGGCCACCGCTCGCGCGTTCAATCAGAAGGCGAGCGCGCATGAGAACGCCGCCGTGCTTCTCATCAGCGCCGATTTGCCTTTCGCACAGAAGCGCTTCTGCGGTGCGGAAGGGCTCGATAAGGTCACCGCGCTCTCAAGCTTTCGCTCGAGTTTCGCCGAGGACTATGGCCTCAAACTCGAAGACGGACCGCTCGCCGGCCTCACCGCGCGTGCTGTCATTGTCCTCGATGAAGACAACCGCGTCCTCCACACCGAGCTCGTCGACGATATCGTGAACGAGCCGAACTACGACGCGGCCCTCGCAGCGCTGAGCTAGGGGGAGGCATCGATCGCCGTGGGCCCGCCCGGTCTGGGCCCACCCGCGTCGAGGGGAGAGTTAAAATGCGCGCACGGCCTCGGCGAGGAGCGTGAACGATCTCAGCCGCGTCTCTTCGTCGTCGATGTTCATCACGACCATGACTTCATCGGCCTGAGTCTCGTTCGCGAGATCGATCAGACGGAGCGCCGCCTGTTCCGGCGTGCCGACCGCACTCTTTGAGAGCATCGAGCGCACCTGGCGATAGATCGCGGATTCGAGGAGCGCGGGATGATCTGGAGAGATGCCCTTGGCACGTCGTCCGATGAGTCGGAGTGCCATCTCGCGCCGCTGACGTTCGAAGAGTTCTTCGGCCTGATCGGCATCCTCGGCCACAACCGCGTTCATTCCGATGATGAGGTGCGGCTTGGGATGGCGTTCGGAAGGCTTGTACTTTTCGCGATAGATTTGCGTGGCTTTGTAGAGCGCTTGTGGAGCGAAATGGGAGGCGAATGCATACGGGAGCCCCAGTTCGGCTGCGAGGTTCGCCCCGAAAAGCGATGAGCCGAGGATATAGATTGGGACTTTGGTGCCTTGGCCGGGAACGGCTTGAATGAGCTGCCCCTCCTTCGGATCGTCAAGGAGCGTCATCAGATCGGCGACGTCTTGGGGAAAGCGCTCGGCGGCGCGGTTGTCGCGACGGAGCGCCGTGAGCGTCATCTGATCGGTGCCGGGCGCGCGGCCGACACCGAGATCGATCCGGCCCGGATAGAGCCATTCGAGCGTGCCGAACTGCTCTGCGATGACGAGCGGCGAGTGGTTGGGGAGCATGACTCCGCCAGCACCTACGCGGATGCGCTCCGTTTTTGAGGCGATGTAGCCGATGAGAACCGAGGTTGCCGACGACGCGATCGAGTCCATGTTGTGGTGCTCGGCGTACCAAATGCGCACGTAATCGAGCTTTTCGAGGTGCTGGGCCAGTCGAGCGCTCTCCTCGATGGCATCGCGGACAGTCTTATCGCCGTTCACGAGCACAAGATCGAGCGCGGAGAGGGAGGGAGCTTTCATTCCACTACCCATAAGACCGCAATCGACGGTTCGCTAGTGGAGCCCGGGCTGACCTTGGTTGGCGCGGACTGAACCAGGTTGACGCGACGGGACCTAGGTTGATGCGCGGGGCGCCGCTAAAATCGCTTATTGCAGCGACAATTCAAGCAATTCGGGCTGCTCAAGGCCCTGCCCAAGCT
>JAAZAH010000094.1 GCA_012514415.1 Sandaracinaceae bacterium | reverse complement strand
TCCTCTTACCGCCGGCACAGCCATGAAATATCATGGCAAAACCGTGAAATATCACGGTTGGGACAAGAGCTTGGATCGAACACGGTCGACCCAGGTTGATGCCCGAGGCCGACCTAGGTTGATGTAAAGGCGCCATCGCGGTGGTTGGAGAGCGCGGAGATCCACGCGCATCACGTGTGGCATCGACCTAGGTCATCGGCACCAACCTAGGTCAGCGGCGGCAACCTGGGTCAGGTGCTGCCGAGCCGCCTTCCGACGGCAAAGGTGACCGCGACGCCAATCATAAACGGTCGCGATGTTCAAGCACATTCGACGATTCACCTAACGCTCCCGCCAAAGCGTGCTAAGACGATGCGATGAACGACCACGCTCTGCTTGGCGATCTTCCTGAAGCCCTCGCTTCCGCCCTGCGTGGTCGAGGCTTCGAATCGCTCACCCCCATCCAACAAAAAGTCCTCGAAGCCGACCATCAGGGACGCGATCTCCGCATCACCTCTCAGACCGGCTCCGGCAAAACGGTCGCGCTCGGTATCGCCCTCGCGCCCGAGCTCGAGACACTCAACCGACCCGCGCGAATCGCCTCACCCAAAGCGCTCATCGTCGCCCCCACCCGCGAGCTCGCGACGCAAGTCGGGCGTGAGCTCGCCTGGCTTTTCGAGAACCTCAAGGCGAAGGTCGTCACCCTCACCGGCGGCACCTCCGTCGGCCTCGATCGGCGCGCGCTCTCGGCCAACCCCGAGGTCATTGTCGGAACACCCGGCCGCATCGGCGATCACCTTCGCTCCGGCACGCTCGATCTCGGCTCCCTGCGCGCGCTCGCTCTCGACGAAGCCGATGAGATGCTCGATATGGGCTTCCGCGAAGAGCTCGATGCGATCGTGGCGGCATCAAGCACCGATCGCCGCACGCACCTCGTCTCGGCCACATTCGCCGGTGAGGTTCTCCGACTCGCCAACCAATTCCAGCGCGATCCGATTCACCTCGAAGGCACGCGCCTCGGCGCTGCCAACGAAGACATCGAACACCGAGCCATCGTCATCCGCGCGAGCGATAAGATCGACGCGCTCATCAACGTTTTGCTCATGGACCCGCGCGAAAGGACGCTGATCTTCACGCGCACCCGAGCGGGGGCCTCATCCGTCGCGAGCGGCCTCGCCGACCTCGGCTTTCAAACACGCGCCCTCCACGGCGAGATGACCCAGCGCGAGCGAAACGAGACACTCGACGCTTTCCGCAAGGGGTATATCTCCATCCTCGTCGCCACCGACGTCGCCGCGCGCGGTCTGGATATCGAAGCGATCACACGCGTCGTCCAGTTTGATCTCCCGGAGAACGCCGAGACCTTCACGCACCGAAGCGGACGGACTGGACGGGCGGGCCGTCAGGGCTTGAACTTCGTCTTCGTCCCGGTCTCCATGCAACGGAAGGCCGAGTACCTCTTTCGCGACGCCCGAGTTCGCGTCGAGCTCGCGGAGCCACCGACGCCCGAGATGATCCGTGCACATGCATCCGAGCGGTTCATGAAGGGCATCGCGCAGGGCATCGAAGAGGGCGCCGATGAAGAGATCAACGCGCTCGCGACTGAACTCCTCGAGCGCTTTGATGCAGGCGCGCTCATTCGCGAGCTTCTCAAGCGAAGCCCGGCGAAACTCCCGACCGAGCCGCGGTTTATTTCGCCCGCCTCAGCAAAGCGCACGCGACAGGGCAGGGGCAACGATCGCATGGGCGAAATGGGCCCGCCCCGCTCGGCCGAGCGACGCGGCCAGTCGAGCGATGGTTACGCCGCCTTCCAGATGAGCTGGGGCAGCACACAAGGCGCCGAGATCAAACGTGTCCTCGCGCTCGTCTGTCGTCGCGGCCAAATCAGCGGCGGCGACGTCGGCAAAATTGTCATCGGCCCTCATTCCTCAAGGGTCGAGATCGCCCAGGAAAAGGCGCAGGCGTTCGAAAGGGCCATTTCGCGCCCCGATCCTCGCGATCCGCATATCCGCTTTCGGCGCTGGACAGACGAGCCTCCTCAGAAGCGCGGAGGTCGCGGTCCAGCCGAGACACGCCGGAAATTCGCTTCAAGAGCTCCGCGCCGGGCTCGAGCTAGCGCGTAGATCCTTCGTCGCAAGGAGCACCTCGGCGATGCGGATGGATTTGAGGCCTTAGGCGCCACCGCATTGACAGCCTGCTGAATCGTTCTTAAGTGAGGAGCAAGTAGGCATCTCTCGAAGTCCATAGAAAGGCTCGCACCATGGCAAACGGAACCGTCAAAACGGTCAACGATCTCAATTTTGATGAGGAAGTTCTCAATTCCGACCTCCCCGTCTTGGTCGATTTCACCGCGAGCTGGTGCGGCCCCTGCAAGCAGATCGCGCCGCTCATCGATCAGCTCGCCTCCGAATACGCCGGAAAAGCAGTCGTCGCCAAGTGCGATATCGATGAGAGCCCCGGCTCGGCAGGCCGCTTTGGCATCCGTGGCGTCCCCTCGCTCTATGTCTTCAAGGGCGGGCAAATCGTCGCGCAGCAGGTGGGCGCCGTGCCCAAATCGAAGATCGCCGAGCTCATCGATCGCGCGCTCTGAGCGCGATCCTTCGGGCTTGGCGAAGAGCCCTATGTCGATGTGACGCGCCCTAAAAGGTGAGCCTCCCACGCCTACCTTTGGGCGCGCTTTTTTTCGCGCAAAGCGGCGCTTCCGCGCGGGCATCGCTTAGCCACGCCTAGCGAGCCTTGAGTCGCTCTCGAATGATCTCCTCGCGACGCTCAAGCTCACTGCGCGCCTCGAGCCAATAATGGGCGGCGATCGCTCCACCGAGGAGCATCAAGAGAACGGCCGCGATGAATGCGTAGCGAAGGCGCGCTCTCGCGGGCCGCACCTCGAGGGAGTCCGGCTTCGCGAGCTCGATTTTAACGGTTGGGAGCGAGTGAAAATCCCGCGCATCGTCGAAGAGGACCTCATCCTCGGGGACGGCAGCGGGGCGGGGGATCGGACTCCTAGGTCGGGGGCGTTTATAGGCCCTCGGCCCATGGGGAGGCACGGACTTCGAAGGCGTCTCTCGCGGCGCCCTCCGGTTCACCGCCTCGGCAAGCTCCGAGCCTTCCTCGATCTCGGACTCCATGAGCGTCACGGAGTCGTCTTCCCAAAGCTCGATCTCTTCTTGTTCGCTCATCGATACATCGTCCGACAGTGCGCTCCGCTTGAAAATGAGCACCGCTCCGGTTCAATCATGATATCGAAGCGCTGGCCTTTTGAAAATCCCACTGCGTGCGTTCGATCGGAATTCGCCCGGGGACTCGAGCGCGTGTGCTAATCAGAGGCGAGCGTGACAAAGCACGACAAGCGCGAGAATACGCCCGAGGAGGCGAACGGGGCGGGACTCCGAGCTGAGTCGGCGCCACGGGCGACGGAGGACCTTAGCTCCCAGGTGATCTCTGGAAGCTTCTGGGTGCTGATCGGCTTCGGCGCAAACGCCATCGTCAACCTCGTCCGGACCATCCTCCTCGCGCGCGCGCTCCCGATCGAAGCCTACGGCGCGGCGGCCGCCGTCCTCGTCGTCTCTCGCGTGCTTGGTGCGCTCGGAACGCTTGGACTTCAAGCCGCCGCCATCCAGCAGAAAGAGGAGCCGACCCGCGACCTGATGGATACGGTCTGGACGATTGATCGGCTCCTGCTGAAGGTGGCCTCGGCCGGCGCGCTTTTCATTTTCGCTCCTCAGATCGCCGAGTATTTCGGCGACGCTTCTCTTGAAAGTGCGATCGCCCTCCTCGCGCTCTTTCCACTCGCGATGGCCGTGGAGAACAACGCGATGATCGCGCTCAGCCGAAAGCTCGACATCCGGCGGAGGGTACAGCTCGACCTTTCCTCGGCCCTAGGAGGCGCCCTCATCCTTCCGGCCATTTTCTTTTATCCCGACATCACCGTCGTCGTCGTCAGCCTCATCGTCGGCCGACTTCTCCGCTCCATCGTCTCGTATTTCATCTACCCCGTTTGGCCGCGCTTCCGCCTTCATCTTCCCTCATTCAGGAAGGTGTTCCCTTTTGGTCGATGGGTCTTCCTTCAAAACATGCTTCTGATGTCGCGTGAACAGATCGATAAGATCCTGCTCGCCTCCATCTTGGGCGTGTCGGGGCTCGGCCTGTTCGAGCTTGGCCAGCGCCTCGGCGCGCAGCTCATCTCCATCGCGGACCAGCTCGCGCTCAAAGTGCTCTTCCCCGTCTTCGCGCGGAGCCAAGAGGATCGCCAGATCGGCGGAAAGCGCTATCTCATCACCCTGAGCGTTCTCTCGGCGGTCGTGATTCCCACCGCAGCCTTCCTCGCGATCTCCGCCGATCGCGTCACGCCGCTCCTTTTCGGCGAAGGGTGGGAAGGGGCCATCGTCGCTGCACAGATCCTCGCGATCGCCGCGGCCATCCGCGTCATCGGCGGCGCAAGCCATCCGCTCATACGCGGCTTCGGTCGCTCGGATCTCGAGCTCGGGATGAACATCGCGCTCGTCGGCGCAATCATCATCGCCATCCTTATTTTTGCGCCGCGTCACGGCGTCGTGGGAGCGGCATATGCCGTCCTCATCGCGCACGCCGTCCAGCTTCCGATTTCATTTCTGACGACGCGTCTTTACCTCGGCGTGTCCATCCGATCGGTGCTTCGGACGCTCTCTCCGGCCACGCTCGCGGCCGCACTGGCCGCCTCGCTCGGCCTTGGATTTTCTTGGCATCTACCCCGAGACGGACTGCTGCCGATGCTCATCATCGCCGCCGTCTTCGCCGCCGCGTATCTCAGCCTCTTTCTCGGACTTGCGCGCCTTGTCGATGGAGAGCGCTTCAGTGTGATCCTCCGATCCCTCCGGCGCGCCCGCGGTCGCCGTGCGCACCGATAACCCGCGAGCTGCGCTCAGCCTGCGGCCTTCTTTTCGTCCTTCTTTTGGCGCTTCTTGGAGCCAGGCGAACCCTCTCCCGAGGTCTCCTCGCCATAATACGAATAGACGTAATACGGATAGGCCTCGCCCTCATACCGGTCCGATTTGAAGTCGACATCGTTCAGCACGCAGCCAAGGAGCTTCGCGTCGACATCCTCGATCCGACGAATCGTGGCGCGGAGAGCGGCGATCGGCGTCGATGAGGCGCGTGCGACCGCGATCACCCCATCGACGTGGTGAGCCAAGATCGCGGCATCGGTCACGGCACCGAGCGGAGGGCTATCGAAGATCACGAAGTCGAAGCGCTCGAGCGCCTCACGAATGAATGCCTTGAAACGTTCCCCATGGAGAAGCTCCGAGGGGTTCGGAGGAATCGGCCCGGCCGGAAGGACATGGAGGAGAGGCGCCTCGGTCGTGTGGACGCTCTCGGAGAGCGTACCATAGCCGGCGAGTACATTCGAAAAGCCGCTCTGATCCGAAAGACCAAAGATTCGGTGGAGCCGCGGCCTCCGAAGATCGCCATCGATGAGAAGGACGCTCTTTCCAGAGTCTGCGATCGAAAGAGCGATGCTCACGACGACCGTGGTCTTTCCCTCCTGGGGGCGCTGGCTCGTGACCACGAGTGAGCGGATGGGATCCTCGGGCGACATGAACGCGATATTGGTCCGGATGGCGCGGCTGCATTCGGCGGCGATCGAGCGCGGAGAGCGCAGCACTGTGAGGGCTCGGTCCTCGCCAGCCGCAGCGCCAGCGGGGTCGTTCAGGACGCGTCGAAGCTTCGCTGGCGACCGCAGGCCCGAGTCGCTCCCATCGATGCGCGGGAGCACGCCGAGGAATGGGATGCCATTGGCCTCGAGATCCGCGGCGGAGCGGATGGTGCGATCGGTGCGGAGCCGAATGACGGCGAAGATAAGGCCGAGGGCGATTCCGAAGATGAGCCCCATGAAGCTGCTCATCACGACCCGCGGCTCGACAGCATATTCGGGCGGAAGCGCCTGATCGACGAGCCGCGCCCTCGCGACGTGGACGAGCCGGTTGAGCTTGGTCTGGGCCGCGCGCTCAAGAAGGCTCTTATAGAGAGCGACGCTATTTTCGTGCTCACGCGTAAGTCGCTGATAGTTCAGCTCATGGAGATTGAGCTCGAGTCCCGCGCGATGCGCCTCATCGAGCGCACTCTTGAGCCCTGCTTCGGTGCGGCGCGTCTCTTCAAGTTCGGCCTCGGTCGCGCGGACGACGCGCGCGATATTGTGCTCGAGGTTCTGAAAGAGTTTTTCGATCTCGGCTTTGATCGCCACGCGCTCGGGATGATTCTCCCCATAGCGTTCCGAAAGCGCGGCCTCTTCAGCCAAACGCTCGCTGAGCTTTGCGCGCGTTGAAGCGATGGCGGGATCATCGTTAAGCAGGCGAGTCGCCGCAAGAAGCGGACTCTCCTTCACCGACGCTTTCAGCTGGGAGAGCCGAGCGCTCAGTTCGATCCGCCGCGTTCGCGTCTCGGTGAGTGAAGCGTTTACCTGCTCGATGGTTCGCGCGATCACATTCTGCCGATCCTCGAGCGAGACCGAGAGGATGTTATGATCGAGTTTAAAGCGGTGGAGCTCGTGCTCGGCGTTCTGCACCTCTTCGCGAAGCTCTTCGAGCTGCTCCTCAAGCCATTCGAGCGCCGAGCTCGTCATGCTTAATCGATCCGTGAGCGTTCGCTCGATGTATGCCTCGGCGAGCGCGTTTACGATCATCGCGCTCCGCACCGGATCGGTATCGCGCACGCGGAGTTCGACGATGCGGCTATCCCGCACTTGTGACACGCGCAACCGAGAACGGAGGAGATCGGCGGCGCTCTCGACGCTGATCGGCTCGACCTCGGGTCCGGGCCTCGGATGGAACGCGATGAACTCGGGGTTTTCGTGAAGCTCGAGCTTCCGAACGACCTCCTCAGCGAGCGTGCGGCTGCGGAGGATGCGATTCTGCGTCTCGTAGAACTCTTTGGTCGACCAATAGCCGCTCACCTCATCGGTCACATCCTCGACCGCGGCGCCCATCGGCCGCGGCGGATTCGGATCGTATTCGAGCGAGGTGACGGCCTCGTAAACCTTCGGCTGATGGTAGCTATAAAAGAACGTCGCGAGACCGACTGCGAAGGCCGTCACGACGATCAGCCGGAGCTCCCTCCGGAGAAGCCGGATGAAGTCGAAGAGATCGCTGCCATCGAACTCGGCGCGATCGGTTTGGTGCTTCTCGCTCATCGGTGGGTCGTGCGCTCAGCGGGAGAGAATCTCACGGACGCGCTCCTGAGTATAGGGCATCCGAGCGATGATCGCCTTGGCTTCTTTTTCAGCGGCGGCTCGATCGCCGCTCAATTTTAGGCATGTAAGTAGGGCGAAGGCGGGGCGCGGATCACGTGGGTGTACACGACTCAGGGCGCGCAGGCGCTCCGATCCCTCAGCGCGCGCTCCTTCGTCTCGGCAAGCGCGCTGAAGCGTGCGGAGGTGGGCCTCAAGGTGGTCCGGATCGCGGCTGAGAATCAGGGACTCGAGCTTCTCAGAAGTCGCACTATGTCCAGGCACACACCGTAGGATGTTCTCGTAATAGCGCGCGTCGTATGGAGCGGGTGGAGCGGCGCCGACCGCTTCTTCATAGGCGCCCTGTGCGACAAAAACGCAGACCAACTCACGCACCGAGCGATGATCGATCGACGCTGCGGCGCGGAGGTGAATGGCCGCTTGTGAGGCCTGCCCTTGTGAAAGGAGCCATTCTGCGAGCTCGAGGTGCGTCCTTGACCAATAGGGCGCTAGCTCGAGCGCGCGGTTCAAATAGGGCCCGGCCTTTCCGGGTTCGTAGAGCCGGTGGAAATGCGCGAGTCCGAGCGCGACGCCGGCGTTTCGAGGATGTGCATCCAGAAGACGGCGTTGGGCATCGAGGCTCGGGATGCGCCGCTCAGCGGCAATCTCTTGGAGCGCTTCCCGTGGAGTGTGCATGAGGGCGTAATTCGCAGCGGCGGCGAGTGAGACGGCGAGACACGCCACAAGACCGATAAGCGCCGCTTTCGTCCATTGTCGCCCGTTCGCCGCCTGCCGATGGCGCGGGATGACAAGCGCACCCAAAGCAACGGCCGCTGGAACCGAAAGGCCCGGCAGCTCTAGCGAATAATCGACAAGGTTTTGAAGAGCGAGTCCGATGAGCCCCGCGATGAGGCCCGCGCTCAAAGGAGAACGTCGCCCGCGAATCACTCGATAGAAAAGATACCCAAAGCCAAAAAAGAAGACGGCCGCGAGCGGAAGGCCAATGTCCGCCGCGCGCTGCAGGATGGCGTTTTCTGCGAAACGGACCTCTTCATCAAAGGGATAGCGATCGCTCATCATGACGCCGAAGGCGCCTCGCCCATAACCAAAGATCGGAGCGTCGAGGACGAGGCCGAGACCGCGCTCAAAGAGAATGAGCTTCGCATCGAGCTGCTCGCCCTTGAGTTCTTGATAGTCGCGAAGGAAGGCGTCTCTGCCAACGTGGATCCCCAAGAGGAGCGCCACGCTAAAGAGAGAGAGAAAGAATGGCCTCGGGATAGGAAGCGGCTTCTTCTGGTTGGAACCTCGCCGAATAAGCGCAAAAACCAGGAGCGCGATAAAGAACGCAGCGATGCCTCCACGGCTCCCGGTGAGCAAGACGGCGAAGGCCATCAAGAAAAAGATGCCGAGAGATAGACCGCTCCATTCATCGCCTTTCATCGAAAAACCGAGCGCCATCGGCGCAGTGAGCACAAAGAGGCCGGCGAGATGGTTGGA
>JAAZAH010000093.1 GCA_012514415.1 Sandaracinaceae bacterium | reverse complement strand
TGGTTCCTCGACCGCATCTGCACGCATATCATCGCCTTTGAGGGTGATAGCAAGGTCGTCGTCTTCGAAGGCTCGTATGCCGATTATGCGGCCGATCGGCGCAAGCGCCTCGGCGTCGATGCCGACATCCCGAAGCGCATCCAATATCGCAAGATGCACCGCTAGAGTTCGATGGCGACGCTCGCCCCGCTCCCGATCGATCCCCGTCTCTCTGAGATCGTCGGCACGCTGAAAAGGGTGGGCGCGCTCGTCTTGGTCGCCGAGCCCGGCGCGGGAAAGACCACACGCGTCCCTCCGGAGATTTTGCGCTCCGTCGAGGGCGAGGTTTGGGTGCTCGAACCACGCCGGATCGCTGCGCGGCTCTCGGCCATGCGTGTCGCCGAGGAATTGAGCGAGCACGTTGGTGAGACGGTGGGTTATGAAGTGCGCTTCGAGTCCGCCCGCTCGAAGGCGACGCGGCTCCTCTTCATGACGGAAGCACTGCTATGGCGGAAGCTCCAGGAGGATCCGGAACTCTCGAGGGTCTCAGCCATCGTCTTCGATGAATTCCATGAACGAAGCGTGCATTCCGATATCGGCCTCGCCTTGATCCGGGAGCTGCGAGAGCGAAGGCCAGAGCTTCTCCTCCTCGTGATGAGCGCGACCCTCGATGCTCCGAAGCTCGCTGAGTTCATCGGCGGAGAGATCCTCGAGGTCGACGGACGCGCGTATCCAGTCGAGGTCAGCTACGAAGAGAGGGCGAGTGAGGGCCGCCTCGAAGACCGCGTACGATCCGCCATCTCTCGCCTCGTCGGCGAGGGGATCGAGGGCGATCTCTTGGTTTTCCTTCCTGGAGCGGCGGAGATCGAGCGTGCGATCCGGGCCTCCGAACGCTTCAGCGCCCGCTACGAGCTCATGATGCTCCATGGCGAGCAGCGCGCCGAAGAACAGAAGCGCGTGCTGGCGGATGGGCCGAAGCCGAAGATCATCTTTTCGACCAACATCGCAGAGACCTCGATCACGCTCCCTCGCGTGCGAGCGGTCATCGATAGTGGACTTGCGCGAGGCGTGAGGCTTTCGCCTTATTCGGGCCTTCCCGAGCTTATGACGACCCCCATCAGCCGTGCCTCCGCCGAGCAGCGAAAAGGACGCGCGGGCCGTGTCGCGGAGGGGCGCTGCCATCGCCTCTACACCGCATATGAGTTCCAAGGGTTCGAGCGCTTCGACCGTCCCGAGATCCTCCGGACCGACCTCACTGAGACGTGCCTAGGGCTTCTCTCGCTGGGCATCAATCCAGAAGACTTTCCGTATTTCGAGCCTCCACCCGAGGCCGAACTGCGGCGCGCGCTCGATCTGCTCGAGCGCCTCGGTGCGCAGAGGGGTGGCGAGATTACCGCGCTCGGAAAGGAGCTCGCGGCTCTTCCGCTCTCCCCTCGGCTCGGTCGCCTTCTGCTCTTTGCTCACGAAGAGGGCGCGGGATACCGGGGTGCGCTGCTCGCGGCGCTTCTCAGTGAACGCGAGATCCGGCGTTCGTTCAGCGCCCTTGAGCGGCGCATGGAAGATGTCCCCGCGGGTCCCTCCGATATCCTCTCTCGGCTCGAGGCTTATGAAGAGGCGAGCGCCGAGGGCTTCTCCCGTTCTATCATGCGCACGCTCGATCTCGATTGGCGGAGAACGCAGACCGTAGAGCGAATTTTTCAACGCGTCCGGCGTATGCGAAGACTCGGCGCAGCGCCTCAACGAAGTCTCGACGAAGAAATGGAGACCCTCCTTCGCGCGCTTCTCTTCGCCTTTCCGGATCGCGTGGCGCGGAAGGTCGAGCGCGGCGTCTTCCGCATGGAGCGTGGTCGCGCGCGTCTCGACGAACGCTCTGAGGTCCGGGATGCAGAGTTCATCGTTGTGATCGAGGGGAGAGAGGGCCCGGGCGGATTTCGGATTCAGTCGGCCTCGTCCATCGAACCGGAATGGCTGCTCGAGTATTTTCCGGAGCGCATCCGTGAACACCGTGACCTTCGCTTCGACGAAGAGCGGGAGATCTTTCAGCGTTCCACGTTCTTGCTCTACGACGAGCTCATCCTTGATGAGAGCGTCAGCCGAGATCTCGACGATGAAGAGGTCGGCGATGCGTTCGCCGAATACATCCTCCGGCGCGGACCGGGCGTCTTCTTCGATGCCGATGCGCTCGAATCCTTCGGAGCGCGGATGGATTTTGCCGCGCGGCAGGGGCTCTCATTTTCGATGACGGAGGAGGAGCTGCTGCGCGACGCGATCCGCGCCGCCTCTTACGGGAAGCGCAGCCTTCGCGATCTCAAGGGAGTGGATCTGAGCAGCTTTCTCCGCGCCGCTCTCCGATGTGAAGAACAAATCGCGCTCGATCGCGTGGCTCCCGAGACCGTCGCCATCCCCGGCCGACCACGCGTTTCCGTGCGCTACCCTCGCGGCGGCTCGCCGTACATCGAATCGCGCATGCAAGACTTCTTCGGTTCAAGCGAGGCTCCCAAACTCGCCGATGGACGCGTGAAGCTCCTCCTTCATCTCCTTGCGCCGAACGGACGCGCCGTCCAGATCACAGATGATCTTTCAGGGTTTTGGGAGCGGCATTATCCATCCATCCGAAAGGAGCTGATGCGTCGTTATCCCAGGCATCCCTTTCCGGAAGACCCCCGCACGGCCCAAGCGACGCGGCGCCCACGCCGTAGGTGACGAGGCGTCCTCGAGCGTGATCGTCAGGAACTCCCCGATCTCTCTCGAGCAGGTATAGCCTTGCGCGATCCTAGGAAAACAACGCGTATTCCCCTGCGATCTGCTGCGCCGCCTGCACCCTCTTCAGCCTCTCATCCCCAAAACAAAGCATCAGAACGGGAGCGTCGCCGATAGCGCGTAGTGATCCGAAAGCGCGAGGCCGTCGAGGATGAAGCGCTCCACTCCGATCGAGGTCCCGCGCTCTGGCGAAAATTCATCCTCATCACCACGAACAAGCACGTAATCAAGTCGTTCGCGCTCATGGTAATGGGGGCCGATCATCGGGCGATTTTCGATCGGATCCCAAGTCGGCTCGGGTTCGCCCTCTCTGAGGAGACGGTGAAGGTCGAGAAATTCGTTGAAGATGCGGCGGAGCGAACGGTATTCACGCGTCTCCTTCCCGTCGCGCTCACCGATGATGTTCAGATCGCCCATGATGGCCGAACGACCCTTATCGCTTCGCCCAAGCTCATAGTCGACGAAGGCGCGTGCCTCTTGAAGCTGGGCTCGGCGAATGGCGTGCGCATGATCTCCCGCCTGAAGGTGCGTCGCGAAGACGTGGAGCTTTTCCCGCTCGCCTTCGAGAGAGACACGGAGCATTCCCTTCTTTGCGAAGCGATCGCTTCCGCTTGCATGCCGAAAGGCGATGAAGTTCTGATCGATGATCGGTCGCCGGCTCGCGATGAGTAGGCCGCTTGTGACGAGGAGCGGGTTGGTAATCGGGCAGGTGATGATCTCGAACCCCGCGCGCTGAAGCTCGCTCTTCAAAATACGGCGGGCGTGAAGCGCAAAGACCTCCGCCAGCACGATGAGATCGTAATGACGTGCCTTTGTGAGTTGATGCGCGAGCAGCGCCGCCCGTTCTTCATCCCTCCGCTTTTTCTCGCCAATTTCCCAGAATCCATAGCGCCCGGGAAAGCGCGGGCTCTCAAAGACCCTCCCCAACATTGGGAGGAACTTCACGTTGTAGACGAGGATTTTGGTCGGACAAATCATTCGCGAAGGCGGGCTCGAGGATCGACCCTCCGCTTATTATACGGCGAAAGATCACCGATAGCGCGTCCGCTCCCGAGGAGTTTCACATAAGTCGCAATGCGAGGATAACCGCGCCATAGGCAAACGCGACGAGCGTCGCGCCCACGAGCGTCGTCACCATCGTCCGTAGCCATCCAGGACTCTCATCGAACCATTCGCCAAAGATTCGTCCGAGCGGGCTCGGCTCTTGATGCGTTGCACCGCGGAGGATCGCGGGGCTTGGCGGCGGACGATGGGCCGGTGGAGCTCGCCTCGCCTGGCGCGAAGCCGGGCTGCTCGTGTCGAGCGAGTCCCGAGGGCTCGGAGCACTCTTTCGCGCAGAGGTCCCGGACACGCCAAACCCCATCGAGGAAGCCGAGGAACCCAAAACTTGAGGCTCGTCGAGCGCAAGCTCAAAATCGATCCGGGGCTGAGCCGCCTCGAGCGGACGGATCGAGTCGCGGTGAATCCGATGTGTTTCGGCTCCCAGCGCCTTTCGGAGCTCGAGGCCAAGCTCTCCCGCATCACGGATGCGCTGCGCTCGATCTGTTTTGAGGCAGCGCTGAATCACCGCATTGAGCGCTCCGGACACCCCGGGAATCGCGATCTTCGGCTCGTCTCCCATGGCGATGGCGCCGAGCACTGCCATCGCATCGCTTCCGTTGAAGAGCATCTCCCCCGTCAGGCACTCGTAGATCACGGCGCCAATCGCCCAAACATCGGAGGCTGGCGTGAGATCCTCGGCGCCCCGCGTTTGCTCCGGCGACATGTAATTCGGCGTGCCGAGGACCGTCCCGTCGTGCGTCGAGCCGCGCCTCCCTGCGACCTTGGCGATGCCAAAATCAAGAAGCTTCGGAACCGTCTCTTTTTCGTGATTCACCGAGAGAAAAAGATTGTCCGGCTTGAGATCGCGATGGATGATCCCCTTCCGATGTGCTTCGGCGAGGGCATCGATGATCGGGAGGAGGATGGAGAAGGTCTCATCGACGCCGAGTTTTTGGAAGCGGTCGAGGTGCTCCCCAAGCGAGTGCCCTTCAAGGTATTCGAGCGCGATATAGACGTCGCCTTCGTTGCTTTTCCCCATATCGAGGACATCGACGACGTTGGGATGCTCAAGCGCTGCGGCGGCCCGCGCTTCGTGAAGGAAACGCTGCGCCATCTGCGGCTCGTCCGCATACTCGGCATTGAGAATCTTGATGGCGACCGCGCGCCCGGTCCACTCATGTGTCCCCCGATAGACCACACCCATACCGCCGCGCCCAAGGACGCTCTCGATGAGGTATTTGCCTGCGAATCGTTGACCGAGTCGCGGGTTGAGGGGCGAATTCGACATAGGTGCTTGGGCGAGTGAGGGGGCTCGCGCTCGGCCGAGTATAAGCGAAGCCGGGCGCGCGGGATAGCAGTCTCTTCGCTAGGTCCGTGAACTTTTTGATGGGAGCGTACGAAGCCTTGCGAAAGCTCGCCCCGGCCATGTCCACTCGGGCGCATTTGGCCAAGGTCTCGACGCTCCAAATCGCCCCGACCCATCCGCTCTCCGAGCGCGTTGGAGTCGTCGCCCAACGCCGATGAAAATCAAACGATTCGTCGAATGTTTCGCTTCGAGCACTTGCCGTATGCCCCGGGGCGCAGCATCTTCAGTGCCCCTTATGGCTCACGAATACCATCGGAGACGCACCTTCGCGATCATCTCTCATCCGGACGCCGGTAAGACCACCCTCACCGAAAAGCTCCTCCTTTACGGAGGCGCCATCCATGCGGCCGGATCCGTTAAATCGCGCAAAGCCAAAAAGGCGGCGACAAGCGATTGGATGGAGCTCGAAAAGCAGCGAGGCATCAGCGTCACATCTTCCGTCCTCCAGTTCGAGTACGAAGGAATCCGCTGGAACCTCCTCGATACCCCCGGCCACAACGATTTCAGCGAGGATACCTATCGCACACTCATGGCGGCCGATTCGGCCATCATGATCATCGATGCGGCGAAGGGCATCGAGCCTCAAACTCAGAAGCTTTTCCACGTCTGCCGGATGCGCGGAATCCCCATCGTCACGTTCATCAATAAGCTTGATCGCCCCGCGCGCGATCCTTTCGAGCTGATGAGTCAGATCGAAGAGGTCCTCGAGATCGCGACCTATCCAATCACCTGGCCCATCGGCAGTGGCGACCTTTTCCAAGGCGTCTATCATATCCGCGATCGCCACGTCGCGCGCTTTTCGAAAAGCGCCTCGGGCAACGAGAAGCAGGCCGTAATGG
>JAAZAH010000092.1 GCA_012514415.1 Sandaracinaceae bacterium | reverse complement strand
CACCGCCTCAGGTTCGGCGTCCGGATCGGATTCGGGGTCAGCCAGCTCGCGCTCAGCGGGCCCGATGTATTCGGTTCCACTCGCCTCGATGCGCCGAAGTTCCCCGCTGGCCGTCTCGATGAGCACGTATTCGCCAGGAACAAGCTCTAAGATGGTTCCGCGAAAAAAACCACCATCCTTCATTTGGACGAGATCGGGATGGGTCCGCGCGGAGGCGTCGGCGCGGGCGACCTCACTCGGAGCCCCTCCGAGCACGCATGCAAGCAGCGCGACGGCAGATAACAGACGCGCGCGAAACTCAAGTCCGCCGATCCAATCGCTCCTCTTCATCGTGCACATACCCTCTCCACGCCCCGCGATCGGCGCGCTGTGATTTCAGCGCTGAGACTAACCCAAATTTGACGTGAGGCGCAGCGCGCGGCGTCCGAATGCGCCCGTTCGCGCGATCCCGGAGAAATACGGCGATGAACCCTTTTGGCAACGAGCGGCTCTTAGCAGGTATGTTGGGAGAGATGCTGCCGGCTCTCCAGAGAATGCTCGATGAAAGGAAGGCATGTCGATGAATGAGAACGCGCTAAAAACCACGCTGAAGCTGTCCATGGAGGAAGCGCTCGAGCGCGTCCCGAAGGCGCTCGCGTCCGAGGGGTTCGGCGTCCTGACCGAGATCGATATCGCCGGCACGCTCAAGGCGAAGCTCGGCGTCGATCGCACGCCTTATCGCATCCTCGGCGCCTGCAATCCGGCCCTCGCCAACCGCGCTCTCGAGATGGATCCCGAGATCGGACTGATGCTTCCGTGCAATGTCGTCGTCTACGAGGAGGGCGATGAAGTCGTCGTCCATGCGGTCGATCCCCGGCGAATCCTCGGCGAACCCAAGGAGGGTGAGATGAGCGCGCTTGCCGATGAGGTCCGGGAAAAACTCGCCCGCGCCATCGGATCACTCAATGGGCCACGCCAATGAGCCGCGAGTTTTGGGAAGAACGCTTCCGGAGCGAGGAATTCGCATACGGCAAAGAGCCGAACGATTTTTTGAAAGACGAAGTCCAGCGCATCCCTGAGGGGCGCGTCCTCGCGCTCGCCGAGGGTGAGGGGCGAAACGCGGTCTTTCTCGCCGAGCGCGGATATTCGGTCGTCGCGGTCGATCAATCGGAAGAGGGGCTCCGAAAGGCCACGCGCCTCGCCGATGAGCGCGGAGTCGAAGTCGAGCTCATTTGCCGCGATTTGGCGGATTTCGAGCTCGACGAGGGCGCATACACCGGAATCGTCTCGATCTTCGCGCATCTCCCAAAGGAGCTTCGCGCGCGCATCCACCGCGACCTCCAAAAGGCGCTTCTCCCCGGTGGCGTCTATCTGATGGAGGCCTATGCACCCGCACAGCTCGAGTACGGGACGGGCGGGCCGCGCGATCCGGCGCTCCTCGCCTCACTTGAGGAGCTCCGTTCAGAACTCAAAGGACTCGACCTCGAGATCGCGCGCGAGATGGAGCGCGAGATCCACGAGGGACGCTTTCATCGGGGGCGGAGCGCAACGGTTCAAATCGTTGCCCGAAAACCGGTTTAAAGCCTGCCGGCATCATGGGCTTGGGCTGGACCATGGGTCGCGTGTTGCCAAAGCCGCAGAGATGACTGAGAAGCGGCGTAGCGCTACGAGGAAGAAGGAGAGGCACGATGAGAGTTCGATGGATGATGATGGCGGCGCTTGTCTGGATGGCCGCGGGCTGCTCAAAGAAGCCGGACGATCGGATGAAGGAGGTGCGCATAGGGGAGAAAGCGGAGGCACCTACGGAAAAGGGCGCCAGCTCCGAAACGGATGCCTTGAAACGCGCTCAAGCCGCTGCGATGGAGTTCAACCGGCGACTTCGCGCAACTCTCGAAAGTACGATCGACAATCAAGGTGCTCCCGCAGCCATCGAAGTCTGCGCCGTTGCGGCTCCGGCCATCGCCGAAGATGTCATGCGCGAACATCAGCTCCGGCTCGGACGCGTCGCCGCCCCGGGGAAGCAGCGCAACCCGGAGCACGCGGCCGAAGGCTGGCGCTGGGACGCCCTCCGAGAAATGATCGAAGCCGTCGAGGCCGGCGCGCCGGTCGACCAACAAGTGAAGGTCATCCGTGAAGACCTCCCCGAGGGCGTCACGCTTCGCATGGTGCGCGGCATTCCGACGGAAGCGCTCTGCACCACGTGTCACGGCGAGGAGATCGATCCAGCCGTCGAGGAGAAGCTCCGCCTTCACTATCCTGGCGATGGAGCGACGGGATTTCGCGAAGGGATGCTCCGTGGTGCACTCTGGGTCGAAGTGACGACGATGTGAGGCGCGCTTCCCTCCCGATTCGGGAGCCAGGCCCCTTCGACCAGGGGCCGTCCGCTTAGCGCTCAGGCCTTTTATGAGCAGGCTTTTTCTGCACAGGCCCTTGGAGCTTTTCACCAAAGATGGCTCCGAGCACCGTCACCATGACGGCGAGGCATCCGCTTGCGATGAGCGAGATCTCAGAGAAATGCTTCACGTCGGTCATCGAGACCAAATAGTAAAGGACGAAAGGCGCCGAAAGCGCGGCCCCGACAGCCGGCTCAAAATACGTTCGCATGGGCGAAAAACGCGCCGTGATGGCGGACCCGACGAAGGCGATCACGATGAAGAGCATCAGCCCGGGTAGGCCCTGCGGATCGTAGACCGGTACGAACATGGGGAGCAGGTAGAAGGCGATCGCCGAAAGCACGGCGATGATCCCGAAAGCGATGAGGCCGTAGCGCAGCTGAAAGCTCTGGACCTGCGTGTCGTCGCT
>JAAZAH010000010.1 GCA_012514415.1 Sandaracinaceae bacterium | reverse complement strand
GATGAATGCGAACGGCACCGTCCAATCGAGAAGCGTCCAGGGCGGCTCAAGTGATCATAGCGGCCGCGCGTATGGGCCGTCTTTCGATCAGGTCTTCGCACAGCACCTCGGTGGTGCGACCCCCATCGACACCTTGGCTCTCCGGGTGGGTGGGGCCTCAGTCGGCGAAAACGAGCTCTTCTTCTCAGGAAGCCCGGGTTCGGTCTCGCCGGTCACGGCGGATCACGATCCCGCCGTCGCATTTACCCGACTAGCCGGTATGATCGACTCCGGCGGAGCTCAAGGCGACGCACTTGTCTCGGCACTCCGCCAGAACCGTCCCGCGCTCCTCAGCTCACTCGACTCCTCGCTCAAGCGCCTTCGAAAGGAACTCCCGGCGGAGGATCGCGAGCTCATCGAACTCCATCAGAGCTTCGTCGAGCGCCTGAGCGAGCGCTATTCGCAAGGCGGCGGTGAGGCGTGCGAACTCGCGAACCTCCGCGGCGGCTACGATCCCTCGCTTCACGAAAACGAATACCTCACCGCGCCCGATCACATCGAGAACATCGTGATGGCATTCGCCTGCGATCTCACGCGCGTGGCCTCGATCCAGTTCACCCAGTACCACCGGCCGACTTTCCCTTGGCTCAACCAAAACATCCCGGGCGGCTGGGCGAACTACCACGATCTCGTCCACGCCAAGGCGCCGAATGACGTGCCGAAGCGCGTCGCCATCCAGCGCTATTACGCCGAACAGGTCGCGCTCCTCATGCGGAGACTCAGCGAGACTCGCGGCGCGAACGGCGGCTCACTCCTCGATGAGACGATGATCCTTTGGGCGACTGAGTTCTCCGAGGCATCGACTCACCTGACGAACGGCATCCCGATGATCTTGGCGGGCGCAGGCATCCCAGGTGGGCGTCACCTCGATCTCAGCGGACACAATACGGGTGAGCTCTACTCCACGCTTCTCACGCTGCTCGGGCGAGAGACCGATCAGTTCGGACTTTCCCGAGCACACGATGGTGCGCCCATCTCGAGTGCGCCGATCAACGGAATCGTCTGAACGAATCCCCAAGCGACGTGAGCGGATGGAGCCCTTTGGGTTCCGCTGCTCACGTCGCGCGCGTTCAGTCACATGGCATCTTTTCCGTAAGGGTCCATACTTTCCATGGACGCCATGGGCAACCCTTCCCCCATCGAACGCGATTGGCTCAAGATCCTCGAGGACCATTCGCCCGAAGCGCGACAGCTCCTCGCCCGCGTGGCGAAGAAAAACGCGCCCTCTTTCGCTGACCGTTTCTACGCGGTGCTTCTCTCCGATCCGCGATCGAGCGCGTTCATCACGCATCAAGCGGTCGAGGAGAGACTCCACGCCTCATTCGAGCAATGGATCGAGGAGCTTCTCACCGCCTTTGATGAAGAGAAGATCCCCTCGCTCGTCAAAACGCAGAAGCATGTGGGCAGCATCCACGCTCGCGTAAACATTCGTATCGAGCTCGTCCTCCGGGCGAGCCGCGTCATGAAGCGCGCTGTCTTTTTCGCTCTTATCGATACCAAAACGGAGAGCGTCGATTACGCGATCCGAAGAGAAGCCGCGCTCCTTGCGATGGAGATCATCGATCTCGCCATCGAGGTGATGAGCGGTCAGTACACGCTCGCAAGCGAAGAGGCGACGCGCGCCGATCAAGCGTATCGAAGCTACGCCGCGACGGTGAATATGTCGCTTGAGCGAGAGTCGCAGCGGAGCGCTCTTTTCAACTGGTCCAATCGCCTCCTCCAAGATGTGATGATCGGCGGCGAAAAGGAGCCCCTCGCCCGGCTTGCCCAATCGAGCTTTGGTTTGTGGATCCGCCATAAGGCACATGCGCTCTTTCCCACCCAGACTGAGTTGAACGAGATCTTGCAGCTCATCGATACGGTGGACCGACAATGCCTTCCTGCCGTCGAGGAGGCACAAAAATCGGGAGATGCCGCCACGCTTCGAGCCAGAATGCAGGCGATCGTCTCGCATACCGAGCAACTTCGCGTCGCTCTTGACTCGCTCTTTGACGAAGTGATTCGTGTTGAATCGGGCCGCGATGCGCTCACGCAGCTGCTCAGTCGCCGGTTTTTACCGAGCGTGCTCTCACGCGAGATTGCCCTCGCTCGCGAGACAGGCCTTCCTTTCGCGCTCTTTCTCGTCGATATCGACCATTTCAAGAGCATCAACGATCGCTATGGACACGACGTCGGCGATCGCGCGCTCCAGCGCGTCGCCGATCAACTCACCCTGAGCGCGCGGAGCGGAGATTTCATCTTCCGCTACGGTGGCGAAGAATTTCTCATTGTTTGTGTCGAGCTCACGGCGAAGGGCGCGCTCTCGGCCGCCGAGCGCTTTCGGCGCGAGATCGAATCGCTCTCGATTGAGCTCAAAGATCACGCACCCCTCAAAGTTACAGCGAGTGTCGGCGTCACCGTCTACGATGGGCATCCCGACTATGAGCGCCTGATTAAGCAAGCGGACGAGGCGCTTTACCGCGCGAAAGAGGGTGGGAGAAACCAAGTGGTCCTTCACGAGAGCCATGCCCCGGTCTCCACGCCGCAGGCGATCTGAGCTAGTCTCCGCGCGACGAAGATCACGCTAGACGTGGCCAGTTCGCCAAAGGGACGCTATCTAGAGGGCGAGCCCTCTTTCGATTCATCCGGGGAGACCTCCCCGTGGCCCAATGAGCGGAGCGCCCGGGATGCGCTCCACGAGAGAACCATGCCTGACTCACAACGCCCCGAAATCATCACCGCGAAATCGCTGAGCGACGCCGATCCGGCCATCTTCGAAGCCGTAAAGGCGGAAGTGCGCCGCCAGTCCGAGTCCATCGAGCTCATCGCCTCCGAAAACTTCGTGAGCCAAGCTGTTCTCGACGCCCAAGGCTCGGTCTTCACAAATAAATACGCCGAGGGCTACCCCAACCGACGCTATTACGGGGGCTGCGTCCACGCCGATAGCGTCGAGGAGCTGGCCATCGAGCGGCTCAAGCAGCTTTACGGCGCCGAGTTTGCCAACGTTCAGCCGCATTCCGGCAGCCAAGCCAACCAATCCGTCCTCCTCGCCCTCCTCAAACCGGGCGATACCATCCTCGGCCTCGACCTCAAAGCCGGAGGCCACCTCACGCACGGCTCCTCTGTGAACCTCTCGGGGCGATGGTTCAACGCGGTGAGCTATGGCGTGAATCCCGAGACTCACCTCATCGACATGGATGAAGTGGAGGCCGCGGCGAATGAGCATCGGCCGAAGCTCATCATTGCAGGCGGCTCGGCCTATCCGCGCCTCATCGATTTCGAGCGCTTCCGTAAGATCGCGGATTCCGTCGGCGCGATCTTGATGGTGGACATGGCGCATTTTGCTGGGCTCGTCGCCGGAGGCGCCATCCCCTCGCCCGTGCCTTACGCCGATATCGTCACCTCGACCACGCATAAAACGCTCCGTGGCCCGCGCGGAGGGATTGTGCTCACCAACAACCCCGAGTACGCGAAGAAGATCAACTCGGCCGTCTTCCCGGGACTGCAGGGTGGTCCGCTGGTCCATGTGATCGCGGCGAAGGCCGTCTCATTCAAAGAGGCCCTTGAGCCCGGATTCAAGGTGTACGCGAAGAAGGTGATCGAGAACTCGCAGGCGCTCGCAGCGACCCTCGCCGAAGGCGGACTCAGAATCACCACCGGGGGTACCGATACCCATCTCTCGGTGGTGGATCTCCGCCCCATGGGAGTGACCGGAAATGTCGCCGAAGAGGCGCTCGAGTCGGTGAACATCACCGTCAACAAGAATTCCATTCCCAACGATCCCGAAAAGCCGATGATTACCTCCGGTATCCGCATCGGGACGGCCGCCTGCACCTCGCGCGGATTCGGCGTCGAGGAGTTCAAAGAGGTCGGCGGGCTGATTCTCGAGACCCTCGAGGCAGTCCGCGACAATACGCTCGAGTCGAAGCGGGGCGAGATCGCCGGAAGAGCGAGCGCGCTCATCTCGCGCTTTCCGCTGCCGTATCGCGAGAGCTGAGCACCGATACGCGGCGCGGCATCCCCATCGAGTGGGCCGCGCCGGACCTCGGTCTCGACGAAATCTCGGGCGGGGACCTCTGCGTTCCCGCCCCAAGCATCAGGAGATCTGAGGATGAGCGTCCAACTTAGCGATGAAGATCGAGCCCGCTTCGGCGACGATCCTCGCGCCCTCTTCACCGAAAACCTCCGTGAGATCCAGGCGCGGATCGATGCCGCATGTGCGCGCGCGGGCCGCGATCGGTCGGAGGTTCGGCTGCTGCCGATCAGCAAGACCGTGCCGGCGCATATCCTCCGCTTCGCTTTCGATGCGGGCATTCGCACCTTCGGCGAAAATAAGATCCAGGAGGCTCAACAAAAACACGAGGCGCTCCGCGATCTCCCCGTAAGCTTCGCAATCGTCGGCCATCTTCAGACCAATAAGGCCAAATACCTCGCGCGCTTCGCTTCTGAGTTTCACGCGCTCGACAGTCATCGCCTCGCAAATGAGTTGAACCGGCGGCTTGAGCGCGAGGAGCGCGATCTTGACGTCTATGTCCAGGTGAACACCTCGCGCGAGGCGACAAAGTTTGGTCTCGCACCCGAGGAAACCCTCGAGTTCATCTCCGAACTCGGTGCTTATCCGAGACTGAAACTCCGCGGGCTCATGACGCTCGCCATCTTCAGCGATGATACCGAGCGGGTGCGCGCATGCTTTCAGCGGCTCCGCTCACTTCGCGACGAGGCGCTCCGAATCAACCCAAACGCTCAAGGGCTTTCGATGGGGATGAGCGGCGATTTCGAGCTCGCGATCGAAGAGGGCGCCACCATCGTACGCGTCGGGACGTCGATCTTCGGGCGCCGTCCCGGGAGCGATGCGCACTATTGGCCCGGCCTCATCCCGGAACGCTGAGCGAGCGATGCCGACGGGGTTTTCCCGATGAGCCTCCCTCTCTTCGATTCCACCTTTTCCCCGGGACGCGTTCAGCTGAGTGAGGGCGCGGTGCTTCTCCGCGGTTTCGCCCTTCGGTTCGAGGAAGAGATCCTTGCAGCGCTTCCCGAGGTCGTCGCGCGCTCACCCTTCCGCTTCATGCGCACTCCTTCGGGTAAGAAGATGGGCGTGGCGCTCACAAGCTGCGGGGACCTCGGGTGGATCTCGGACTCCAAAGGATATCGCTATTCGCAGGTCGATCCGGCGACCGGGAAGTCATGGCCGCCGATGCCCACAGAGCTCCGCGAGCTCGCCATCCTCGCCGCTTCCGAAGCGGGTTTTCGCGCTTTCACTCCCGATACCTGCCTCATCAACCATTACCGGCCGGGGACCGGTCTCTCGCTTCATCAGGATCTCGACGAAGGCGATTGGGAGGCGCCCATCGTTTCCGTCTCGCTCGGCATTCCAGCCCATATCCTCTTTGGAGGCTTTCATCGCCGCGCGCCGGCTCAAAGGATCGCGGTCGAACACGGAGACGTGATCGTTTTTGGTGGCCCCGATCGCATGCGCTTTCACGGCGTGATGAAGCTTCGGTACGCAGAACATCGCGTCTTGGGGGCGCGCCGCATCAACCTCAGCTTTCGACGCGCAGTGCCCCCGGCTTGAGCGCGCGGCACCTACCCACTAAAGACGCTTCGATGAGTGCGACGATTCGGATTCACAGCTGGAACGTGAACGGCATCCGCTCCGCGGCTAAAAAAGGCTTCGACGATTTCCTCTTTACCCGAGCCGGCGACATTGTCGCCCTCCAAGAGACTCGCGCCCACGAGGCGCAGGTTCCGGAGGCACTCCGCTCGCCATCGGGCTTCCACACCCACTTCGTCTCGGCCGAGCGCGGTGGGTATAGCGGTGTCGGCCTCTATTCTCGCATCCCATTTGATACAATTGAGACCTCACTCGGCGAAGATCGGTTTGATTGCGAAGGCCGCCTTCAGATCGCGGAGTATGGCGATCTTCTCTTCGTAAATTGCTATTTTCCGAATGGGAGCGGAAAAAACCGCTCAAACGATCGCGTCCCGTATAAACTGGATTTTTACCGTGCGCTTTTCGATCGACTCGAGAGCGAGAAACAGGCTGGAAGACCCATCTTGATCGCTGGCGATTTCAATACCGCCCATCGCGAGATCGACCTCGCTCGCCCCAAGGCGAATGTAAAGACGAGCGGCTTTTTGCCCGAGGAGCGAGAAGAATTCGATCGCTGGATTCGCGCGGGTTGGATCGACACGTTCCGTCATTTCCACGGTGACGCCGAGGGCCACTATACGTGGTGGAGCCAGCGTTTTGGCGTGCGTGAACGCAATGTAGGTTGGCGGATCGACTATATCCTCGCCTCGAGCGGAGCCCTTCCCTTTGTCCGCGCAGCCGGCATCCACCCCGACATCATGGGAAGCGATCACTGCCCCATCTCGGTGGACGTCGACGTCGCCATTATCGGTCGGTAATTTGAAGGTCTACGGCAACCTCACAGGCATCCGCACGAGCGAGCTCCGCGCGCTCGAAGCGCTCTATCAGAAGCGCGTCCCACTCGATGTGCTCACTACCCCAGAGCTCACGCGCGCGCTCGTTCATTTCAGCCACCACAGTGGGAGGCAATGCGGCGTCCTCGTCGATCGTGCGGGGAAGGTGCATTTCGTCGTCGGCGGCGATGCTTCGAAGCTCGATCTCCCCGACGTCGGGCGGATGCGCGCGGGTGATGGCCGGCTGCGTGGGCTCCGCCTCATCCATACGCACCTCTACGACGAGCCGCTCACCCAAGACGATCTCGTCGACCTCTCGAAGCTCCGCCTCGATCTCATCGTCGCAATCTGCCTCCAGCCCGGAAGGGAGCGCGCGCTCTCGGTCTATTACGGACATAATGTGCCGGTCCCCGACGGCTCGAATGAGCCTTCGACGCGGACTTACGGACCGATTCCTTACGCGCAGCTCGATGAAAATCCCGCAAAGCTCATCGAAGGGCTCGAGCAGGAATTCGCCCGTCAAAGAAGCGCGCGCCTTCGAGTCTCGACCGCCGAGCGCGCGATGATCGTCCAAGCGATCGCCCGCCGCGACGCGCTCGAGGCCGATGAGCGTCTTCGGGAGCTTGAGGAGCTCGCCCGCACAGCGGGTCTTCAGATCGTCGGAAGGCTCCGACAGATTCGCGATCGCGTCGATCCCAAGACTTTGCTCGGGCGGGGAAAGCTCGATGAGCTCGTCATCGAAGCGATGCGGCTCGACGCGGATATTTTGCTCTTCGATGGAAATCTCACCCCAGCACAAGCGGCCGGTATCGCTCGCGCGACTGAGCTCCGGATTCTCGACCGCACACAGCTCATCCTCGATATTTTCGCCCAGCGCGCCGAAAGCCGCGACGGGAAGCTCCAAGTCGAGCTCGCGCAGATGAAATACCTCCTCCCGCGGCTGGCGCAGAGCGATGATTCGCTCTCTCGCCTCGCCGGTGGGATCGGAGGCCGCGGTCCCGGTGAGACGAAGCTCGAGATTGGACGTCGCCGCGCGCGTGAGCGCATCCATCGTCTCGAAAAACAGCTCAAAGAACTTTCGCGACAGCGAAAGCAGCGGCGGGCTCAGCGTGAGCGAAGCGATCTGCCGCTCGTCTCGATCATCGGCTATACGAACGCTGGAAAGAGTACGCTCCTCAACGCGCTGACGGCGAGCGATGTCCTCGCCGAGGATAAGCTCTTTGCGACGCTCGATACCCGTTCGAGGCGGCGGCGGCTCCCATCGGGGCTCGAGATCATTTTCTCGGATACCGTCGGTTTCATCCGCGATCTTCCCCGCGAACTATTCGCCGCATTCCGCGCAACCTTCGAGGAAGCGGCCGAAGCCGATCTCCTCCTTTTGGTTCTCGATGCCTCCGATCCATCGCTCGAAACGCATCTCCGCACCACGGAAAAGCTCATCGACGACCTCGAACTGAATGAGATTCCCCGCCTCATAGTGCTCAATAAGAGCGACCTCATCCCAAGCGTCGAAGCAGCGCGCCTCGCCTATGAGCACGATGGCGTGGCGATAAGCGCGCTCGATCGCAGCTCGCTCGATGTCCTTCTCGAGCGCATCGAAAAGATTCTGCGGCCGAGTCGTTCGCTCAGCCCTCTTTCGCCTTGGGAGGCGCAGCCGCAGCTGGAGAAGCCGGAGGAGCAGGCGGCGCCGCTCGAGCAGGACGAACCGCAGCAGCAGGAACAGGCGGAGGCGGAGGAGCGGCAGTCCCGCGAGGCGCAGGAGGCGCAGGAGGAGCGGGAGGAATAGCTCGTGTTCCGGAGCCTTTCGTCCTCGGCGGCGTAGGTGTCGGCGGGGCCACAGCCGCCCTCGAAGCGGAAATGGGCGGCGGTGGAGGCGCGACATGAAGCGAAGGTGACGACTTTCGAGCCGTTCGATTCGAAGACGGCACCGGAGGCGGCGCGCCGGCACGCCCAGACGCAGGCTTCGGCGGCGCCGGGGGACTTTCCTCAAATAGCGCCTCGAGGCTCTTACTCGCATCCTCGAAAAGCTCCTCCATATCGAAGTCGAGCTCCAGATCGAGATCGAGCTCGATGGCCGAGGTCTCCTTTCGGCGCTCCGGGCGGCTCTCACCGAGGCGCGCTCTCGCCCGGCGGACGTCGCGCTCGTACGTCCCCTCTTCGATCTGCCGCATCACGCGGTTCCAATAGGTCTCGAGCGCTGTCATGCGCTGACGAAAATTGCTAAATCGGAAACGCGCCGCAGCGCTTCGAGGCGGCGAACGGAAAAACTCGCGCACCTCGCGCTCCAGCGCCGCCCTCTCATGCACGGGCGGGCGCCGCTCAATCCCACGAAAATATTTCTCGTAAGCGAGCTTCAATCGATCCAGCGCCTTCTCAAGCGCCTCGATCGCCTCGATCTGGCTCTTTTTTGGGGGGAGGTTTTTCATCGAAGTGGGGTGATGCGGAGATCGTCGAAGGCGAGCCGCGAATTCCAGTTATTAAACGCGAAATGATCGTGCCCGCGTCCGTAAAGGGGATTCGGATCCTCAAGGCGCATGATCTCTTCGCCGTCGATCGCCACCGTCAAAAGATTACCACGGCGTTCGATTAAAAACCTGTAATTTTTTCCACGCTCTACGCGCTTCGCTTTTCCGATCACGCGGTCGCTTCCGTGCTCATCCATTCGCGCAATGGTGTTCACGGTATTGTTCCACCCGCCGAAGATGATCACGTAGCCCGAAGCAGTATAGCTCGTGCTCGTCGCCTTCGAGACGCCGTCACCGAAGAGCTCGACCTTGATATCGCCCGAAGGGCTCTCGCTCCTCGCCGTGAACTCGACTCGAACATCGCGTGGCAATTTCCGCGCAAGCCAGAGCGGCCGATTCTTCGCCCCCTCGACACGCAACTCTCCGTCTTCGATGCGATAGAGGCGAAGCGGCCCCGTCGTGCGATACGCCTCGCCAAGAGAATCGCGCTCAAAGTCATCGAAGAATCCGTCCGTCGGCAGGGCGGGATCGCCAAGCGGAGTGCACGAGGCGCTCGCCACGAATCCGATGAAAATGAGCGCGGGAAGGACGAAGCGCGCCGAGGCTTTGCGCATTAATCGTAGTCGATCCATTGGTCGTTGGCGGGAGGCCCGGGGGATAAGGGCAGGCGCTCACCGCCCGCCGTCTCTCCAGGTGGGGCGCTTGGGGCAGCTTCATCGGAGCGCGAAGCCGCGCTGGCATCTTCAGAGACACGCTCGCTTGCGTCAAGGGGCTCGAGGCCTCGGGATTCTTCGGGCCGCTTCGCGCGCCTTGAAACGAGGACGCCGAGGATGGCGCGCGCGAGCGGAGCTCCTGCTCCGTCCGTGAACCCCGTCCCAAAGAATGCGAGGAGCGTGACGGGGCCGAGCGCATAGCTAAAACCAATCTCGCCCTCGACCGGCGTCGAAAGCACGCCATCGAAACCGCTCATCCCCCGCACCTCGAGCCGAACCGCGAGCGCCGGAAGCATCGGCAGAGGCAGCCGCATCCCCACCCCGAAGAGCAGGGCGTCGCGGAAACGCTCATCGAGGATGAAGCGCGGATAGGGCCGAATCAGCCATCCGAGCGAGACGCTGAGCCCTGCGCCTTCGGCGAAGAAGTAGTCGAGGTGCGCTCGCGCATCGACGGTGACTTGCCCTTCGCCTGCGAATGCTTTCTGATCGCCAATCGGGAGCGTCCCGCCGAGCTCGAAAGCGAGACCAAAGCCCTTAGGATAGTGCCCCATAAAATCGGGACGCGCCCCGGCTGCGCGCATCCGCACTCCGATGCGGGGATCCGCGACAGAGGCCGCCCGGACGGGAAGGTCCGGATCGCCCGAGCCGACAGAAGGGCCTGCGCTCTGGAGAATGAAGGGGAGGTCCAGATGGAGCGCGGTGAATCGACCGAGCCCGAGGATGCCCGCGAGCCGCATCGCCGTCCGATGATCGATCCTTCGGTTGACGACACCGGGCTCGATCGTCTCAAGGATTCGGTGCGTGTAATCGAAAAAGATCGCTCCACCACCGAAGAGGTGGCCGGGAACGATCGCGCTCGGGAGCGTGAGGAATCCCTCGGGCTCTGCGGTTGGACGGAAAGGATCGAGGTTCGGGCGGCGCTCCATTTGGGCCGAGGTGGGGGACGGGAGCACACCGGCCGCTCCGACCGCGATCGCGAAAAAGATCCAAGATCGCCATCTTTTCATACGCTTCACACTCGCGCCCCCATCCCGCTTCGAACGGCACAGCGAGCCCACGTCTTGAGCAGGCACGCCGATGCTCAGACCCGACTCTAGCCATTACTCGGCGCACCTCGTGTGCAAAGGTGACGCAAAAGACGGGACAATCTTATCGAAGCATTAACCTCTGCTTTTTTCCTGCTACTCTCGAAAAAGACCATGAGCGCTCCGACTCACGATCCTCCTTCGAACGCTTCCATGGACGTCACCGTCGAATCTCGCATCGGGAAGACCATCGATGGACGCTATCGCATCATCCGCCTCATCGCGGAGGGCGGGATGGGTGCCGTCTATGAAGCAGAACATCTAACCTTGGGACACACCGTCGCGCTCAAGGTCATCCTGCCAGAGTTCGCCGGAAACGGCGGCGTGCGCGCACGATTTGCGCGCGAGGCGATGGCCACAGCCAAAGTCCGGCATCCGAACATCGCAAGCGCGCTCGATTTCGGTTCACTCGACGATGGAGCGGCTTATCTTGTGATGGAGAGAGTTCCGGGACACGCGCTCACGGATCTTCTCGAAGCCGGGCCCCTCCCCTTTCGGCGCGTGCTCACCATCGCGCTCCAGATCGCCGACGCCCTCGTCGCCGCACATAGCGAAGGAATCATCCATCGGGACCTCAAACCCGACAATGTGATGCTCGTCGCTCAAGAAGACGGCGGCGATCTTGTGAAGGTGCTCGATTTCGGCATCGCACGCGTCGTCAACGAGGATGGACACTCATCGCCCGGCGCAGCTGTGCTCACCAAAGTGGGCATGATCGTCGGAACCCCCGGCTATATGTCGCCCGAACAGGCGCTCGGCGAGAAGGTCGATTTCCGCACCGATCTCTATTCGCTCGGCGTCGTGCTCTGGGAAATGATTACCGGCAAGGCCCTTTTCGAGGGCGAGCTCAGCGAAATCCTCACAAAGCAGATCAGCGGCGAGCCTCTCCCCGACTTTCGCGAGTTTGTCGACGAAGAGGTCCCCGAGGAATTCGCCGAGCTCATCCACGCCCTGCTCGCCTCGACCGCGAACGCGCGCCCAGAGTCGTCGACCTACGTCCGCGACACGCTGGCGCAGCTTCAAATTCGATATTCTCGCGCCGGCGATCCAACCCCGCTCCCCTTCACTCTCGCGCGCATCAGTATGGCGGAGATGGCCTCCGAGCTTCCTCCCGTGCTCGCTCAAGGGGGACGTGCGAAGCGAAGCCTCGTCTACGTGGTCTTAGGCGCAACACTTCTTGGAGTGATGCTCGGAGTGCTCGGCGGCTATTACCTCTTTTCCCCTCCCAAACCGGACTCCCCGCGTTTCGTCGTCGAGGAGAGCGACCTTCCGGACGGGCTGAAAGAGGCGCTCCATATGGTGCTCGCCGAAGACGATCGTCAGCTCAGGCGCGCAGCCGCCGAGCTCGTCACATCGTATGAAGATCCCGCGCAGATACCGCCTTATCTCCTCGCTGTGGCCGAGCTCGAGCTCAACCGAGGGAAGGGCTGTAAGCTGATGACCGAGTCGATCGGGAAGATCGCCGAAGCGGGAGACCCGCGTGCCCTTCCGGCGCTGCTTCGACTTGAGGCGACCCCCACGACGGGCTGCGGTCCGCGACGAAATCGGGATTGTATCGGCTGCCTTCGAGAGCCGCTCCAGAATGCAATCACGATGCTCAACCGCTGAACTGCCTCGAAATCGGCGCGGCCGATGTTCCCCGTTCAGCGTGCGATCCGTGATGCTTTCGCCCTAAAGGAGCGGCCCCCGAGTGTACCCTCAGCGCTCTTGGAGCGTTCGTCTCGCACGGACCGCGAGCGCATGCGCCTCGAGTCCTTCGAGCTCGGCCAATCCTTCGAGCAGATCCGCCTGCTGGCGAATCGCCTCGGCCGAGTACCGAATGACCGACGTGCGGGTGATGAAATCGTAGACGCCGAGCGGTGATGAAAACCGCGCGGCCCCACCGGTCGGAAGCACGTGACTTGGCCCGGCCGCATAATCGCCTGCCGCTTCGGGCGTATGATCCCCAAGAAACGCGGCGCCGACGGCGTCGATTTGATCGAGCATCCCGGCAGGATCGGTCACGGCGAGGGCGAGATGCTCGGGTGCGAGTTCGTTCGCGACGCGCGCGGCCTCGTCTCGATCACCCGCGATGAAGATGTGGGCGTGCCGTTCGAGCGAGGTCCGCGCGATTTCATTCCGCTTGAGTCGAACGACTTGACGCTCGAGCTCTTCGGCGACCTCTTTCGCCTTGGTCTCGTCGATGGTGATGAGGAGCGGATAGGCATCTTCATCGTGCTCGGCCTGCGAGAGCAAATCTGCGGCGACAACGCTCGCATCGGCGCCCTCATCCGCGATGACGAGAATCTCACTCGGTCCAGCGATCGAATCGATGGAAACGTGACCGTACACGAGCTTTTTGGCGCAAGCGACGAAGATATTTCCGGGGCCGACGATTTTATCCACGGGGCGAACGCTCTCGGTCCCGTAGGCGAGCGCCGCGATGGCTTGTGCGCCTCCTGCATCGACGATTTCGGTGACGCCGGCGATCTCTGCCGCCGCGTAAAGCTCGGGCGTTGGCGAAGGTGTCGCAAGGACGATGCGCTTCACGCCCGCGACCGCGGCTGGGATCGCCGTCATCAGAACGGTCGAGGGATAGCGTGCCTTCCCGCCGGGGGCGTAAACACCCGCCGATGCGACGGGTCGCACACGCATCCCAAGCTCGACTCCGTCGCGCTCATACGAAAAGCCCTTATCGATCTGATGCACGTGGTAATCGCGGATCCGCAGAGCGGCCCCTTCTAGAAGCGCGCGTGTCCTCGCATCGCATGCCTTGGCTCGCTCGCGGAGCGCGTCCGCTCCAAGAACCAGCGTCTCCGGGCGTCTTCCTTCGAAGCGCTCGGCAAACTCACGGATCGCCTCATCGCCGCGTGTGCGTACGGCATCGATAATCCGACGGACATCGGGCTCGACGCGCGCGAGATCGGCCTCGCCCCGCCTAGAAAGCGCCTTGAGCGCCGCGTCATAAGCCTCACTGCCTCGTTTGAGGATCTTTACCATGGAGCGTCTCTTTCAACCGCGCTCGAGAAGCTGTCTCGAAGCGAGCGAGACCCCGAGCGCTTCTCGACCACTTAGCACGTGCCTGCCCGGGTGAGTAGTCCGCCGAACGGCGTTCTTGGCGAACGCGCACCCTCCAGAAAACGCGGCGCCCTGCGTATGAGATCATCAATGAATGAGCGCGCCATCATCCTCGTCCTTATTTTGATGCCGTTGATCGGCGGAAGACTCGGGTGCGGCGAAGGCGCCGCGGCGGGCGAGTTGGAACCAGAGTCGCCGAAGCCTCCTGAACTCAGCGCAATCCTCGAAGGGAAAAGCAGCTCTGCTGCCGCGCATCCGCGCTTCGCCCATCGGCTCTTCGATCGCTAGACGCTAGGAGCATCGATGTGCTCTCGATGAGCGCGCTCCAAAGTCGAGCTTGCGGAAGGCGCGTCTTCGGGGTCAAACTCCGCCCCAATGGCTCTACGGCTTCACAACACGCTCACCGGTAAAAAAGAGGAATTTCGCACGCTCGAGGACGGCGTCGCGCGGATCTACGTCTGCGGGCCGACGGTCTACGATTATGCGCACCTTGGACATGCACGCTGCTACGTCGTTTACGACGTGCTCGTGCGACATCTCCGGGCGAGCGGCTATCGCGTGATTTACGCGCGCAATTACACCGACGTCGACGATAAGATCCTCCATCGCGCCGCCGAAAAGGGAGAGCATCCGAAGGCACTCGCCGAGCGCTTTATCCAAGCGTTCGAAGAGGATATGGAGCGCCTCGGCTGTGACAAGCCCGATATCGAGCCGAAGGTGAGCGAGCACATCCCCGAGATCATCGCGCTCATCGGGCGACTGATCGAACGCGGCCATGCCTATCAAAGCGGAGACGACGTCTACTTCTCCGTCGAATCCTTCGACGAATACGGCAAGCTCAGCCATCGGAGCGCCGACGCGCTTCGAACGGGAGCGAGCGAGCGCGTTTCCAAAGAAGAGCTCGAGCGCAAGCGTCACCCAGCCGATTTCGTCCTTTGGAAGGGCGGCGAATTCGAAGGCGCGACATATGAGAGCCCCTTCGGCCCCGGGCGTCCCGGCTGGCATATCGAGTGCTCCGCGATGTCGATGAAGCACCTCGGCGAGACGCTCGATCTCCACGGCGGCGGTCTCGATCTCGTCTTCCCGCATCATGAAAATGAGATCGCCCAGAGCGAATGTGCGACCGGCAAGCCCTTCTCCAATTGCTGGGTGCATAACGGCTTCGTCGAGGTCGATAAGGAGAAGATGAGCAAGAGCCTCGGAAACTTCTTCACGGCTCGCGAACTCTTCAATCGCTACGAGCCCGAGGCGCTTCGCTATTTCGTCATGAGCGTGCATTATCGCTCGCCTCTTTCGCTGGATTGGGAGCTTGCCGACGATGGCAGCGCTCGCGCCTTTCCCTCCATCGAAGAGGCCGAACACCGCCTCGAGACGCTCTACCGCGCGCGGGAGCGCCTCGAAACCCTCCCCGAGGGGCGCATCAAACCGATCGAGGCGCCGACGCCGCGCGAGATCTCCGATCTCGAAGGGCGTCTCCTTCGCGCTCTCAATGATGATCTGAACATGCCCGTTGCGCTGTCCGAGGTCTCCGAGTTTCTTCGCGGGGTGAATGAACTTGCGGATCGGGCCATGGCGAAGAAAGGCTCGATCACCCGCGCCGCGTACGAAGAGGCGCGTGAAGGTTTTGAAGCCATCTCGCGCATCCTCGGGCTGGGCGGCTCCGAACCGCAATCGATCCTCGAACGGATCCGCGATCGACGCGCAAACGAGCGTGGCCTTTCCCGCGAAGAGGTCGAAGCCAAGATCCAGGCCCGCGATGAGGCGCGACTTGCGAAGGATTTTGCGAAGGCCGACTCGATCCGGGATGAGCTCAAGGCGCTCGGCGTCGAGCTCCACGATGGGCCGGATGGCACGCGCTGGACGCTCTAAGGACGCCCGGCTTGAAGCCGGGCACGCGCGGCCACTGCAGGAGTGAGGGCGGTCCTATTCGGCGACGGCGCGCGTCTCAAGCGGCTCTGCACGCGTCTTCACCACGTCCGCATTATTCGGCAGATCGGCCGCGAACTCGGCGTAAAGCGCGCTCTCCTCGCTCACTGTCCCTCGGTAGAGCTCGAGCGCATGCGTGAGGACAATGGAGGCTCGCTGCGCTGCATCGCTCAATACGAAGCGCGCGCACTCTTCGGGTGACGATTTGCCAGCCGTCGCCCCTTCCAGCGCCGCCGCGAGCTCGAGCCGCATCGCATAGGCGAGGCGACTTTCGGAGGGTTCCGTCTCGACGAGCGCAAGAAGATGCTCGGCGATCATCGCCAGATCGCTTCCGCCACGAGGAGGAAGCGCCTCGAGCTCATTGACGGCGCCAGGAACGAGGAGGATGACCACAGGGCGATAGCGCTCCACGAAGCGCGCGAGAGCACATTCAGACTTCTCACGCGCCCGTGCTCGGACGCGTCGATAGCTCGCCCACGCAGCGTTGATCTCATCGGCCGCGTGCGCAACCATTGGATAAACCGCCGCGATCGCCGGGTCGTCGGTCGCGCGCTCGCTGAACACCTTGGCGAGGCGATTGATCTCCCGGCGCACCCACTGATGAAACCTAGCTGGCATTTCACTCCCCCAGATTTTCCCCTAAACGTGGTACGGACGAGCCGTCACGTGATTTTCTACCTTAGCGTATCGAAAGACGATGTACAGCCCAAAAAGCGAGTCTTCAAACATCGCGTGACGCTGTGGAAAACCTTCCTCGCTTTGAGGGTGTTTTTTCGTTTTTCGTTATTTTTCCCATGCACAACGGCGCTTCCTCTTTAAGCTAACGGTCGCCGGTTCTTGGGGTAGAGTCGTGCAAACCCTGACCCTCCCTTAGGGGGCCTACCGCGTACGGAGCGGACGCGTGAAACGATCGAAGATCTCCTTCCTCGACATCGATACGATGGAGCCCTCCATCGAGGAGCTGGCGCGGAAATTCTCCGTCGGTGATCGGACCGTGAGCGCGGACCTCCGCTCGACGATCACACCCAGCCCACCCACCAGCGGCGAGAGGCGGTTGGAGCAGCTGAAGCGCGACCTGCAAAGCGGCGAGGAACGTTTCATGTTCCTCGATGTGCTCGGCGAAGGTGGCATGGGCCGGGTCTTTTTGGCAGAGCAGCGAGGGCTCGGGCGCAAGGTCGCGGTCAAGGCGCTCCGCCCCGAGGCCAATCAGCCACATCACGTCGAGAAGCTCCTCCAAGAGGCGTGGATTACGGGCTCGCTCGAGCACCCCAACATCGTCCCGGTCCACGACATCGAGATCGACCGAGATGGCATTCCACGTGTCGCCCTCAAACGGATCGAAGGACAGCATTGGGGTACCTATCTTCATGACGCCCTCCATGCCCAGCGTCGCCTCAAGGTCAACGATCTGCTGGAGTGGAACCTCCGCATCCTCATCCAAGTCTGCCAAGCCGTTCATTTCGCGCATGCGCGCGGCTTCATCCATCGCGATCTCAAGCCCGAGAACGTGATGATCGGTGAGTTTGGCGAAGTGTACGTGGCGGATTGGGGCCTCGCCCTCGCACTCAAGCCCGATCCGCGCGGACGCTGGCCCGACATCGAGACCACGACGGATATCGCAGGGACGCCGGCGTATATGGCGCCCGAGATGCTCGCCGGTTCGAGTCATCGCCTCGGACCGCATACCGATATCTACCTGCTAGGCGGCATCCTCTACGAGATCCTCACAGGCGATGTTCCGCATCGCGGCGACAGCTTTAGAGAGGTCTGCGCAAGCATTCTCAGCTCGCCTCCGGCCCTTCCCGAGGGGGCGCCCGCGGAACTTGCAGCGATCTGTTCACGCGCAATGGCGCTCGATCCGGCCGAGCGACATCAATCGGCCGATGAATTCCGCGAAGATCTCGAGGGCTTTCTCCGCCATCGCGGCTCGAGGCAGATCGCCTATCGCGCTGAACGCACGCTCGATCGACTGGCGACCCTGCTCCGAAGCGGGCGCTCCGATACCCCCGAAGGCGTCGCGGAAGCCTACTCGCTTTATACGCAATGCCACTACGGCTTCCGTGAAGCGATCCGTTCGTGGGATGGGAACACGCGGGCGCGAGCCGGGCTCGAGCGCGCCGTGGCGATGATGGTCGATTGGGAGCTCGCGCGCGGGGCGATCGATGGAGCGTCCGGGATCTTAGCGAGCCTAAGCGATCCGCCAGAGACGCTCCGACGCAAGGTCGAGATCGCAAGCCTCGAAGCGCATCGAAGGCGCGAACAGATCGATGCGCTTCGTAAGGAACACGATCCGAGCCGAGGGAGACGCACGCGGCTTTTCTTCGCGGTGGGCTACGGAGTGCTCTGGACGCTGACACACGTCGGCATCCATTTTTTGGGCTCGGACTCGATGGAGACACATTACGCGGCGCTCGGTGTCACGGGCGTTTTCCTCCTCTTGGTCGCAACGACGGGTCTTCTCGTCGAAGATCGCCTCAAGACGAACCATTTGAACCGAACTCTCGCCTTGATCGTGCCCTTTACCCTGGTGGCAACGGTCGTCTTCTGGTTTGCGGGATCGCTCCTCGGACTCAGCCCCGAGACGGTGCAGATCGCCAACGTCTTCATCTGGTTCATCGTTACCGGCGGGCTTGTGATCACGACGGAGAAACGATTTTGGCCGACTGCCTTGATGATGCTCGCGGCGTTTTTCTTTTCGGCGTATTTTCCACACCTTAGGCATCTGGCGATCGCCGCGGCGAACCTCGCGCTCACCCTCAACGCCATTTATCTATGGAGACTTCCGAGCGATGGGGGCGCACCGCAGCGGGTTCGCTGACGATGAGGCTGGATTTACTGGATTTATAGGGGCGGCTCAGGCAAGCTGTTCAAGCGCGCTCACCCACATGCCAGCGCTCGCCTAGGGGACGAACCAACCTGCCATCGAGGTGAGGCAGACGAGCAGGGGTGAGATGCGGTACAATCAAACCAATCGATGCAATCTGCGCCTCAACCGATCGCTCACGGTGATCTTCAACAAACTCCGCTACTTCACGTGCTTTCAAGCCTGCGAAGGCGGAAGGCGAGCGGGACGTTGGTCATTTGGTGGCTCGATGAGCAGAACACGCAGGAGCGATTGCTCTTCGCCGAGGGCGAGCTTCGCTCCATGCGGAGCAGCGCCGGCCCCGGTGTGACCATCGAGCAGGCGCTCTCCGGCATGGTCGATCGCGACGCCGGCCGATACGCATTCTACAAGGAGAATCTCGTCGGAGATGCGGTGAGCGTTTCGTCCACCCTCGAATACGGACCGCTCCTTGCCACGCTCGTGCGCGCCTCGACACGGACCGATGGCGTTGCGCGCGTACTCGAGGCGCGAAAAAACCAGCTGCTTCGCATTCGAAGAGGGCACTCCCGGCAATCGCTCGGTCTCACGCGCGAGGAGGGCGAAGTCTTCGATGTGATGCGCGCAGCGCCGGTGAGCCCGGAGGCCCTCGCCAGCCGAAGCGGCCGCCCCGAGGTCGCGCAAAGGCTGCTCTATCTGCTCGAGCTCATCGACGCGCTCGAGGTACACACGGTCACGGGGCAAGGCGCTGGACAGGAGGAGCAGGAGGGAGAGGCCCTTGGAAAAGGGTCGAGTGAGCCAAGGAGGACGCATCGTGTGAGCTCGACCTCGATGCCCGCGGTGGCTTCCCATGGCTCAAGTCAGACGCTCCGTGCACCTGGGCCCGAGCCGTCTCAGGCGCGACTCAGGCTCGACGCGACCGCGCCCGCGGATCCGTCCCCGAGCGTCTCCGAACCGCCTCGAGCTTCGAAAATGAGGGCCGATGAAACGCCGAGCCGAAGGCGCTCGAGTGACGGCTTGCTCGCCACGCCGAAGGATTTTCCGTCCCCCCCCGCGAAGCTCAGCGAGGACGAGCGACAGCGGTGGCTCGAGCTTGAAGCCAAATACGCGGAAGAAGATCGCGCCAACCATTTCGAATTTTTGGGCGTCTCGGAAGAGGCCTCGGTCCGCGAGATCGAGTCTGCCTTCGTCCGAATGGCCAAGCTTTGCCATCCGGATCGCCTCACGCCTCCGATGCAGGTCCTGAGACCCTTCGCGGATCACCTCTTTCGACGAGCGACGACCGCGCGTGAAGTGCTTCTCAAGAGCCCAGAGCGAGCCGAATACATCAAGACCGTGAAGCGCGGTGCGGGAACGCCTGAGGCCGAGCGGCGCGAGCGCGAAATCGTCACAGCCGCGCTCGACTTCGCGAAGGTCGACGCCCTTCTGCGACGAAAGTCGTTTGCGGAGGCACATGAGATCATCGATCGAAACCTCGAGCTGAGCCCGGACATCGCCGACTATCCGGCAAAGAAGGCCCAAGCGCTCATCTTGGAGTTCGGCATGGACCAGGCGGCGAGACGGGCCGAGATCGGCGCGCTCCTCGACCGCGCACTCGAGCTCGATGAATCACATGAGAGCGCCAACTTCTTAAAGGGGCAGCTTCTTAAGCGCATGGGGGATCAGCGCGGAGCGCTCGCGCATTTCCAAGCCTGCCTCGAGAGCAATCCCCACCATATCGACGCGGCGCGTGAGCTGCGGCTCGCGAGGATGAGGAAGACAACACCCGCCGAGGGCACGGGCCTCTTCGGGCGGCTCTTCAAAAAAAAG
>JAAZAH010000091.1 GCA_012514415.1 Sandaracinaceae bacterium | reverse complement strand
GGGGCGCCACGGCGCACCAAAGAGGTTCTCGAGCGCGCCGTTCAGCGGCTTCGCGACACGCTCGTTTCCGGCGATGGACGGAGTCCCTCGGTACGACTGCGCAAACTTAGGCACGGCCGCAGCTTCGATTTGGCCTCTCTCGATCGCGTGGTCGTCGGGCGCTCGGAGCGCATTCTGGCGCAAATCCAAGGAGGACAGAGAGCCACCCTTCTGAGCGGCGACGAGGTGGGAGAGCGGAGGGATGCGAAAGAGCTGATCCGCGAACTCGTAGCGCTCGATCGCGAAAATAGGGCGCGCGAGGAAGAGACGGGCGCGAAGGATCTCTTCCTCGGCACGCCCTTCGTCATTGGCTCGGTCCGCTCGGAACGTCAGGTCGCTACGCCCGGATATGCGCTGCGGGCGCCGCTTTTGCTCCATCGCGTTCGGCTGATTCGCCAAGGCGGGGGAGAGCTCGCGTATTCGCTCGCGCCGATCCCCGACGAGCCGCCGATCGTCAATCAGTCCTTACTTCGCCTCCTCTTCAATAAGAAGAATATGGTCTACGGCGAAGCGCTTGCGGAGGAGCTGGATCAGCTCGCGGATACGGGCGGTCTCGAAGCGGTTCTCGCGAGGCTGCGTGAGGCGGGAGTGGCCATCGAGCGAGGCCGAGACGCGTTAATTCCGTTCGCAAATCGCGATGAAGAGCTCGAGGAGCGCGACGCATTTCTTGAGATCGAACCGGTCGCCATCTTGGGGCTCTTTCCCCAGTCGAACTCGGATCTCTTGCACGATTACGATTCGCTCCTCGAGGCTCTCAACCGAAAGAACGCGGATTTAGGGGAGCTCTTCGCGTCCGCGAGTGCCCTCTTGCCGGCCGAGCTTCGCCCGCGGAGGACGGCCGAAAAACTCGAGGCATCGAGTCATCCCGTCGTCGCAGCAGATCCCTCGCAGCTCCAAATCCTTGCTGCCGCTCGGGACAGCGAGGCCCTAGTCGTGGATGGTCCGCCGGGCTCGGGGAAGAGTCAGGTCATCGTCAATCTCGTGGCCGATGCGCTGTCGCGTGGAGAGCGCGTCGCCGTGGTCTGCGAAAAGCGCGCGGCGATTGACGTCGTGGCGCAGCGTCTCGACGCGGTGGGGTTCGGGGAAGTCCTCGCTCTGGTGCACGACGTGAAGGACGATCGAAAGGCGCTCTACGAGCGGCTCAAGCGACGCTTATCGAACGAACCCACACGAGACTTTTCGGAAGAGGCCTATCGAGCTGCGGAGGCTGAAGCGAAGGAGCTCGACCAAGAGCTGGGCAAACTTCCCAAACTGCTGGCTTCCAAATCGACGGAGCCAAGCTTCTGCGTCGGCGAACTGATGACGCTAGCGGCTTTGGCACCCGAAGTGGCGGCGCTTGGAAGGCTCGAGCTTTCCCGGCTGGACGCCGATGCTTTCGAGCGCTGGAGGGAGCAGGCTACGGCATATTGGGCGCATCGCGATCTTTGGGCGGCGACGAGCTATTGGAGCGCGCTCGGACGGATGGCGCTGGATCGGCTTGAGGTTGATGGCCGCGCTGAGCTTATCCGATCGATGCGCGAGGCCGCCGAGATCGCGCGAACGCTCGAACTCGCACGTCAAACGGCCGCGCTAAGCGCACCGCTTCCGTCTTCACTCGCTCCCCTTCTCAATCTCCTGGCAGAGGCTCTCGAGCAGCAGAGGGATGCGGGCCAAATCGCTGCCCTTTCGAAGATGATCGAGGCGCGCCTCAAAGGGTTGGTCTCAAGCGCGACTTCTCTCAGCACGGAGCTGCAGCCTTGGCGCGAAGCGTCCACGACGAGCTTGGCTCTTGCTACGCCGATTCGTCAGGAAATCCCGGATACATTCTTCGCGAATACGGCCCTTCTATTGGCATCGGCGGGAAGCTTCTTCCGCTTCTTCAGCTTGGCATGGTGGAAGGCGCGGTCGACGGTACGCCGGGCACTCGCGAGCTTTTGGTCGGAGAAGCTTGGCGTGAAATTCGACGCTCATTTTCTAAATGATTTGATGGGGCGGCTTC
>JAAZAH010000090.1 GCA_012514415.1 Sandaracinaceae bacterium | reverse complement strand
CTCCCCCGGCTCCGAGACGTTCCGCGGCCGCGTGCCGATGGTCACCGACTTCGAGGTTCTTCGCGCCATGGTCGAAGCGACCCTCGAGAAGCCGAATTTTGGCCGGGTCACAAGCCTCGTAGGCATCGCTTCCCTCTGGGCGCCCTTTCAGACGCTCACCCGCCTTTCGCTCAGTCTCGACGATCGCGTGCATCCGCAGTATCGCGAGGCGAAGCTCGAAGCCCCCATCTTCATCATCGCCAATCCGCGGAGTGGAACCACGCTCCTACACCGTCTGATGAGTGAGGACGAAGAAAATTTCGCTTCCTTTACCCTTGGCGAGACGATTTTCCCGAGCGTCACCGTCCAAAAACTCTTCGAGCGCATCGGTGAGCTCGACCAAGAGAAGCTTGGTGGGAGGCTCCTCAAGGCGGTGAAGGCATTCGACGCGGCCGTTTTTGGCTCGCGCTGGGAGGGCGTGCATCGCCTCGGCCTCTTCGAAACCGAGGAGGATGAGACCTTCTTCACCTATTCGCTCCAATCACCCACGGTGATGCTGCTTTCGCCTTTCCCGGCGGCCTTCGCGAGTCTGGTGAACCTCGATAAGCAGCCGCGCGAGACGCGGGATCGCATGATGGACTATTACGAGGGGCTCCTTCGGCGTCTGATGTACCGAAAGGGTGAGCAAAAGCGCTACCTCGACAAGAACGTCTTCCACACCACACGCATCCGCACGATCTCGGAGCGCTTTCCCGACGCTCGCTTCGTCTACCTTGTGCGCCACCCGTACGAAGCGCTTCCGAGCTTCCTCAATATGTTCTATGCGGCTTGGCGAACGCACTCACGCGATATCCCGCGCGACTCCAAAGAGATGCGCGAGCTGCTTGGCCTCGGCCTCGACAACTATCGCTATGCCCTCGGCCTCTCGCGCTTCATGCCGAAGGATCGCTATACCGTACTCCGCTACGAAGACCTCGTCGCCGATCCCAAGGGCTTCGTCGAGTCGCTCTACAAGTGGCTTGATATGGAGATGAGCCCGGCGTTCCGCGAGCGTCTCGAGCAGGCGACCTCCGCGCAGCGCACCTACGAGCGCCCCTACGACCATAAGCTTTCCGATTATGGCATCTCGGAAGAGGCCATCGCGGAGGAGCTCGCCGAGGTCTTCCAAGCGTTCAATTACAAGCCCTGATGGGCGGGCGTCGAGAATTTCGCGCCAAATCGATCCCCTTTTTCGGATTTTGGACTATCTTTCGCGGGCGCGCCCCTAAACCGCCATCGTTTCAGGCGGCGACCTCAGGGGCGCGACGACGAAAGTACCGAGCCCGATGAATTTTCCGATCCTTACGGCGCTCTTCGCGCTCCCGCTGATCGCTTCCCTCATCCTCCTCGCGCTTCCAAAGGGTGCCGTTCGCGCACAGCGTGGCCTGACGGGGGGAGCGCTTCTTCTCAGCCTCGGCCTCGCGCTCGCGTTGCCCTTCCTCGGCGATTATTCGACCGGTGAGGACGTGCTCCGCGAGTCGTATCCTTGGATTCCGGCGCTCGGAATTACCCTCACCCTTGGGGTGGATGGGCTTTCCGTCTTCCTCGTCATCTTAAGCGCCTTTCTTGCGGGCATCGCCTTTGTCGCCGCCCTTGCGCGCGAGGAGGCCATGAAGTTTCAAGGGTCCGCGATCCTTCTGAGCCTCTTTGCCGTCTTCGGTTGTTTTCTCGCGCGCGACCTCTTCCTCTTTTTCCTCGGCTGGGAGGCCATGCTCATCCCGACCTACCTCTTCATGAACCGCTTCGGCGGTGAAGAGGGCAAGCGCGCGGCGCTTCGGTTCTTCCTCTATTCTTTTGCAGGGAGCGCGCCGTTTCTCATCGCTTTCGTCTATCGGGTCGCGGAGTATCAGGCGCTTTCGGGAAATATGAGCTTTGAGCTCGAGGCCCTTGGAAGCGTGGTCTCGCCGCGCACCACCCAGGCGCTTCTCTTCTCGGCGTTCGCGCTGGCTTTCGCTGTGAAGATGCCGATTTTCCCCTTTCATACTTGGTCGCCGAATGCCTATGCCTTCGCGCCGACCCCGGCCTCAATCCTTCTTGGAGCGCTCCTGCTCACGGTCG
>JAAZAH010000089.1 GCA_012514415.1 Sandaracinaceae bacterium | reverse complement strand
TCGGATGAATACGATAACCTCGGTTATTATATCCCGTTCTTCCGCCCGCAGAACGACAGCCACTGTGCGACCATCATTGGCTGGAAGGGGACCGAGATCGAGGAAGAGAATCTCGATCTCTACGATTATATCGACGATCTCCTTCATGGAGAGGGGCCCGTTGGCAAGTACGTCGAGAGCACGCCCGATCCGGGCGAGTTCAGCCATCTCGCTCCGAGCGATCCCTGGCCCTGATGCGCGCACGTCCTCATCGCGCGCGTTCGGTGATCGATGCGCGCATGAGGGCGGCGAAGGGTCCGATCGAGCGGCTGACCGCTCAAAAATGCGCAGTCGCGCTGCGTGACCCGAATCGCTAGGGACGGCGCCTCGTCCCAAGGGATGATTTTTGATTTTACTTGATCGGGATTATCCCTATCCTCCCGGCATGGCGAGGCGCCTCGGAAGTCTCTTCGTTTTGCTCTTTCTTATTGGCCTTGTCCTCAAGGCTCCTGCGCGCGCCGATGTCGATCCTGACGACCGCGGAGAGGGAGGCCGCGATCTCGAAGAACGCGCCGACGATGAAGACGCGGGCGCTGCATCGGATGAAGAGGCGGTCTTGCAGGGGGAAGCGGAAAGCGAGACGGGCCTTCGGCCGCCCGAGCTCCTCGAATATGTGGAAGCCGAGCTTTCCGAGGGTGCGCTCGAAGAGGATGAGCGCCGCGCGCCGATTTTCGCCATCACCATCAGCGCCGAGGGTGAAGTCCTCGATGTCGAGCTCCTTGAAAGCGCCGGCGAGCCCTTTGATGCGCTCGCCGAGGATGCCATCCGCCGCTTCCGCTTTCGCCCCGCGCGCATGGATGGCGAACCCATTCCCTCAAGGATTCAGTACCAGTACATCTTTGAGTGGTTTGAAGAGGCGCCGGACGAGAGTGCACCCGCGCGTCTCATCGGGCGCATCGTCGATGGCTATGAAAACCGCGTGAGCGGCGCGATCGTGCGCTATTTCGGCGAGGGGGAGACGATCGAGGTCGCGAGCGATGAGGAAGGCGTCTTTCGTCTCGAGCCGCTCCCCGCAGGGCCTTATTCGCTCGAGATCGAAGCCCCCGGGTTTGAGCGGCTCCGCGACGAAGAAGTCTTGGAAGAAGGAGAAACCCTCGAGCTCACCTATCGCCTACGCTACGAGGAGGGCGAGGAGGATGAATTTGGCGAGGCAGACTTCAGCGCGCGCGCGAGCGTCGAGCCTCCTCCGCGCGAGATCACCAAGCGGACCGTCCCGAAGGAGATCCTGACCAAGATCCCCGGAACGCGCGGCGATCCGCTCCGCGCCGTTGAGATCCTGCCCGGCGTTGGGCGACCTTCGTTCGGTAGCGGCGCGCTCCTTGTTCGCGGCACAGCGCCGGGCGATAGCCAGGTTTTTCTCGAAGGCGTCCCGGTCCCGCTTCTTTACCATTTTGGTGGTCTGACGAGCTTCTTCCAAGGGCGATTCCTCGACGACATCGCCTTCTATCCCGGAAACTTCTCGACGCGCTACGGCCGAAAGACCGGGGGCATCCTCGAGGTGCGCGTTCGCGATCCCGAGCGCGAGAGCTGGAAGGGCGCCATCGAGATGAGCGCGATCGATGTCTGGGCACTCGCCGAGGGGCCCATCACCGATAAGCTCTCGATCGCTCTTGCCGCGCGGCGAAGCCTCATCGATCTGATTTTGCCCGCGGTGCTTTCGGGCACCGGCGCCTCCATTTCAACCGCGCCCGTCTATTATGATCACCAGCTCATCTTGAGCTATCGTCCCACCTCGCGCGATCGCATCCGCCTTCTTAGCTATGGCGCGTCGGACGCGTTTGCGCTGAGCATCGGCGATGAGTTCGCTGAGGAGCCGAACCTTCGCGGCAATGCCTCGATGCGGCAGCGCTTTTACCATACGGTGCTCTCATGGGATCGCGACCTCAACCGCGACTTTAAGCAGACGCTTCAGGTCTCGGCGGGGCCCTCGCGTCCGGTCTTCAGCTTGGGAGACGATCTTCTCTTCGAAGCCCGCTTCATCGAGATCGGTGTCCGCGGCGAGTGGCGCGGAAGGTTGAGCCGCCATTTCGAAACGATCCTCGGAGTCGATACGCGGATCATCCCCTCGACGGTCACCTATTCGGGCCCCTCACTCCGCTCGTTCGAAGGGCAGGGCGCGCAATCGGGCACGCTTGAGGGCAGTGTGTTTTTGCGCGCCAGCGATACCGTCTACCTTCCCTCGGTCTATGCCGAGCTTGCTGGAGATTTCGATCCCATTCGGATCGTCGCCGGCGTTCGCTACGATTATTACAGCATGATTCAGAAAGGCGTCGTCGACCCCCGGCTCAACGCCTTTTATCAAGTGAACGAAAAGCTCAGGCTCAAAGCGGGGGTCGGGCTCTATTCGCAGCCGCCGAATGTTCAAGAGGCGGCGCCGCAGCTCGGAAACCCGAACCTTGACGTGATGCGCTCGG
>JAAZAH010000088.1 GCA_012514415.1 Sandaracinaceae bacterium | reverse complement strand
GAGATCGCCGAGATCAAGCTGAAGGATACGAATACCGACGATATCGAGTCTTGCGCTCGCTCGGTCGAGGGCACCGCCCGCTCCATGGGCGTCGACATCGTTGATTGATGAGATTTTGACCGCCAGCTCGTTGGCGGTCGCCCGAACCACCCGGGTCCACGGTGGAAGGCAGTACCGGAATTCGCCGGGCTGTCGCAAGGAGGATGAATGCAACCAGGCAAAAGGCGTAAGGCTTCGATCGAGGGATTCGATCGCAGCCGGCGGTACACGCTCGAAGAGGCTTGCAATCTGGCAAAGGCGCTGTCCTTTGCCAAATTCGACGAGACCGTCGATATTGCAGTCCGACTCGGCGTGAACCCGAGGCACGCCGATCAGATGGTGCGTGGAGCGGTGGTGCTCCCGCACGGGACGGGTAAGGAAAGCCGAGTCCTCGTCTTCGCCAAGGGCGATAAGGCCGAAGAGGCCAAGGCCGCGGGAGCCGATTATGTCGGCGCCGAGGATCTAGTCGCCAAGATCAGCGAAGGCTGGCTCGAATTCGATACCGTAATCGCCACCCCCGATCTGATGGGTCAGGTGGGTCGTTTGGGCCGAGTCCTCGGTCCGCGCGGCCTGATGCCGAACCCCAAGGTTGGAACGGTGACCTTCGATGTCGGCAAGGCCGTCAGCGAGGCGAAAGCGGGTAAGGTCGAGTTCCGAGTCGAAAAGGCCGGTATTGTCCATGCTCGGATCGGTAAGCGCTCCTTCGAAGAGACGCAGCTCGTCGAGAACGCCAAGGCGTTGATGAGCGCGCTCCAGCGGCTGAAGCCCGCTGCCGCGAAGGGCACCTATTTCCGTAGTGTGACCGTGAGCACGACGATGGGCCCTGGCCTTCGCGTCGATCCGCAGTCGGTCCAGTTGGAGGTGTAAGATGGTGATGACGCGTCAAGAGAAGGTCGAAAAAGCGGCCGTCATTAGAGAACGCATCGATCGCGCATCTTCCATGGTCTTTCTGGACTTTGGTGGCGTAAACGTCGGCCTGATCACCGATCTGCGCAAGCGTTTCCGCCAGGTGGGCGTCGATTACGAGGTCGTCAAGAACAACGTCGTCCGGAAGGCCCTCGAAGGCCACCCGCTCGCGGAGACCGATCTCGGTGATCGTCTCAAGGGAATGACGGCGATCGCGTGGGCGTACGAGGATCCCTCGGCGGCGGCAAAGATCGTCCGCGCCTTCCGTAAGGAGGGTGACGCTCATGAGAAGCTTGAGATCAAATGCGGAGTCCTCGATAACGAGCTCCTCGATGCGACTGAGGTCGAGAACACCCTCGCGACTCTTCCGGGCAAGGATGAGATCCGTGCGATGCTTCTCGCTCAGCTCATGGCTCCGGCCGAGTCCCTCGTGCGTCAGCTGAACGCACCCGGCCAGAACCTCGCATACGCGCTCGATGCCTACGAGCGAAAACAAAACGAAGGCAGCTAAACCCTCCCAACCCAACCACATCAACAAAACTTTCCGTGCGGAGCACGGCGATTCGGAGAAATCAAATGGCGAACATGAACATCGAGCAGATGGTCGAGGAGCTCAGCAGCTGGTCGGTCAAGGACGTGGCGGCGCTCGTCAAGGCGCTTGAAGAGGCCTGGGGCGTTTCGGCGGCTCCGGCGGCGGTCGCGGCCGTTGGTGGCCCTGCTGCGGCGGCGGCTCCCGCTGAGGAGAAGACCGAGTTCGACGTCGAGCTTACCGAAGCCGGCGCGAAGAAGATCAACGTCATCAAGGTCGTCCGCGAGATCACCTCGCTTGGCCTCGGCGACGCCAAGGCTCTCGTCGAGTCGGCGCCGAAGGTCATCAAAGAGGGCGTCAGCAAGGAAGAGGCCGAGAGCATCAAGAAGTCTCTCGAAGAGGCTGGCGCGAAGGTCACGATTAAGTGATCTCGGCGCGGCGCACGCCCCTCACATTCGTTATGGAGGCCGGAATTCGAGCTCAACACGGAGTTCGTTTCGCCCGCCAGGGCCGGCTGCGCTCGGGGCGAGCGTCGTGCGTGCTCGATCGCTCGCCCTCGCGCCTTCCGCGTCGCTCCGCTAAGCTGGTTAATTCGACAGCGCTGCGGAGTGGAGTACACTTCGAGGCCGAGAGCGGGCATCCGCGATCCAATGGTCGCGACAAAGCAAAACAAGCAAAACGCGGAATACAAAGAGCGGCGTGAGGCGTTTTAGTGCCTTGCGCCGCGCGCGTCTTTTCTTCTCGAATTTGGGAAGCGGTGGCGCGTCCAGCCCATTACCGGTGTGTTACTTCGGCCTAAGGCCGATCAGGAGTCTCGAATCATGGCGGCGAAGATCCAGGCGAACTTCAGATTGCGTCATAGCTTTGGGAAAATCGAAAGGTTCCTTGAGATCCCGAACCTTATCGATATCCAAAAGCGCTCATATGATAAGTTCCTCCAAGCGGATGTCCCCCCCGAGGAGAGGCAAGAGATCGGACTCCAGGGCGTCTTCAATAGCGTCTTCCCCATCCGCGATTTCAACGGCACGAGCGAGCTCGTCTTTGACGGTTATCACCTCGAGCGCCCGAAATACGATGTCGATGAGTGTCGCCAGCGGGGCATGACCTACGCGGCCCCGATCAAGGTCACGATCCAGCTCATCATCTATGACTCTGCGAGCGAAGGCGGCGAAAAAGCCGTTCGCGATATCAAGGAGCAAGAGGTTTATTTCGGTGAGATCCCGCTGATGACGGAGAACGGTACGTTCATCATCAACGGCACCGAGCGCGTGGTCGTCAGCCAGCTCCATCGAAGCCCGGGCGTGTTCTTCGACCACGACAAGGGCAAGACGCATAGCTCGGGCAAGCTCCTTTATCAGGCTCGCGTCATCCCCTATCGCGGCTCGTGGCTCGATTTCGAGTTCGATCCGAAGGATCTGCTCTACGTCCGCATCGATCGCCGCCGAAAGATGCACGCGACCGTCCTCCTCAAGGCGCTCGGCTACTCGCCCGAGGAGCTCCTCCGCTATTTCTACGATGTCGAGACGCTCTACCTCGAGGACGATGGCAGCTTCTCGAAGAGCATCGAGTTCGATCTTCTGAGCGGACAGCGCGCCACCAAGGATATCGTCGTCGGCGGCGAGACGATCGTGCACCGGAACCGGAAGTTCACGCGCGCCGCGATCCGCAAGCTCCGCGAATCCGGACTCGATCGGCTCCCGATCGAGCAAAGCGATGTGATCGGCAAGATCAGCGCCGAAGACATCATCGATGAAGAGACGGGTGAGATCGTCCTCGGCGTGAACGAGGAGATCACCGAGGAGCGCCTCGAGTCGCTTCGCGACGCCGGCATCACGGCCGTTCGCGTCCTCTTCATCGACGGCCTCAACGTCGGCTCGTATTTCCGCGATACCCTCATCGCGGATAAGATCCAAGGCGAAGACGAGGCGATCCTTGAGATCTACCGCCGCCTTCGCCCGGGCGATCCCCCGACGCTCGAGACGGCGCGTACGCACTTCAACAATCTCTTCTTCAATCCGGAGCGCTACGATCTCAGCCAGGTCGGCCGCCTGAAGCTCAATTATAAGTTCCATAAGAACGAAGAGACCCGTCCGAGCCTCGAGACGACGACGCTGACCAAGGAGGACATCCTCGCGACGGTCAAGCACCTCATCGATCTCAAGAACGGCCGCGGCACGATCGACGATATCGACCACCTCGGCAACCGACGCGTTCGCGCGGTCGGCGAGCTGATGGAGAACCAATATCGCATCGGCCTTGTGCGCATGGAGCGCGCGATCAAGGAGCGCATGAGCATGTCTCAGGAGATTGAGACGTTCATGCCGCACGACCTGATCAACGCGAAGCCCGTCTCGGCCGTCGTGAAGGAGTACTTCGGATCGAGCCAGCTCTCGCAGTTCATGGATCAGACGAACCCGCTCTCCGAGGTTACGCATAAGCGTCGCCTCTCGGCGCTTGGGCCCGGCGGGCTCACGCGCGAGCGCGCGGGCTTCGAGGTCCGTGATGTTCACACCACGCACTACGGCCGGATCTGCCCCATCGAGACGCCGGAAGGTCCGAATATCGGTCTCATCGCGTCACTGTCGACCTATGCGCGCGTGAACGAGTATGGCTTCGTCGAGACGCCCTATCGTAAGGTTGAAAACGGCCGCGTCCTCGACGAGGTGCGTTGGTACAGCGCCCTCGAGGAGGAGGGGCACCATATCGCGCAGGCGAACGAGCCTGTGAGCGAGGATGGCGAGCTGATGAACCAGCTCGTCAGCGCTCGCTATAACGGCGAGTCCGAGATGATCACGCCCGATATGGTCGAGCTGATGGACGTCTCGCCGAACCAGCTTGTCTCGGTCGCTGCCTCGCTCATCCCCTTCCTTGAACATGATGACGCGAACCGCGCGCTCATGGGCTCGAATATGCAGCGTCAGGCTGTGCCGACCCTTCGCGCTTATGCGCCGATTGTCGGGACGGGCATCGAGGATCGCGTCGCGCGCGATTCTGGGGTCTGCATCGTGGCGAAGCGGGATGGCATCGTCGAGTCGGTCGACGCCACCCGTATTGTCGTGAAGGCCGAGGGCGAAGAGGGCGCATTCCCTGACATCTATCGGCTCCTCAAGTTCCAGCGCTCGAACCAAAGCACCTGCTACAACCAGACACCGATTGTCCGCCCGGGCGATCGCGTGAAGGCGGGCGATGTGATCGCAGACGGACCGTCCTGCGATCGCGGAGAGCTCGCGCTTGGACAGAACGTGATCTGCGCGTTCATGCCCTGGGGCGGGTACAACTTTGAGGACTCGATCCTCATCTCGGAGCGCATCGTCAAGGACGACGTTTATACCTCGGTGCATATCGAAGAGTTCGAGTGCGTCGCCCGCGATACCAAGCTTGGTAAGGAGGAGATCACGCGCGACATCCCGAACGTCGGTGATGAGCCGCTTCGGGATCTCGACGACTCCGGCATCATCCGCATCGGTGCCGAGGTGAACCCCGGCGACATCCTCGTCGGTAAGATCACGCCGAAGGGCGAGACGCAGCTCTCCCCCGAGGAAAAGCTTCTTCGCGCGATCTTCGGTGAGAAGGCCGGCGATGTTCGCGATACCTCGCTCCGGGTTCCGCCCGGTGTGAGCGGCATCGTGATCGACGCGCGCGTCTTCGCCCGCAAGGGGGCCGAGAAGGACGAGCGTACGCGTCAGATCGAGGACGCCGAGCGCGCGAAATTCGAGAAGGATATGGCGGATGAGATCAAGATCATCCGCGACTCGGCCTATTCGAGGATCCGTAATCTCCTTATCGGCAATAAGACGACCGCCAAGCTCGTCGACGATAAGAAGCAGGTCCTCCTTGAGAAGGGCGTGAAGATCGGCGCCGAGATGATCGACCCGATCCCGCGTAAATATTGGGGCGATATCGATGTCGAGAAGAATGGCGATACCATCGCCACGATCCTCACCATGCTCGAGGAGCAGGTCGCTAAGGTCGAGGAGCTCTTCCAAGAGAAGATCGACAAGCTCGGCAAGGGCGATGAGCTCGCCCCGGGCGTCATCAAGATGGTGAAGGTCTACCTCGCCATTAAGCGTAAGCTCCAGAT
>JAAZAH010000087.1 GCA_012514415.1 Sandaracinaceae bacterium | reverse complement strand
TGGTCCTTGCCGCCGAAGCGATTGCCAAGCTCGGGAAAGCTCGTTCCGAGCCGCTGCCTGGCGACGTACATCGCCACCATGCGCGGGAAGCTCACGGCGCGATGCTTCCGCTTGCCTTTGATGTCGCTCAGGCGGATGCCGAAGTAGTTGCACACCACTTTCTGAATGTCTTCGACGGTGGTGGCGGTCTCCACCTCAGCGAGGAGGGAATGGGTCGATTCGCGCGCCATCTCGAGATCGATGGGGCGACCGAGCAGCTCGGCCTTAACGGCGAGGCGGATGAGAAGTCCCTCGAGCTCGCGAACGTTATGCTTGACGATGCGCGCAAGAAATTCGGCGACCTTCCCGTCCAGTTCGATGCCCTCTTGAGCCGCCTTCTTTTGGAGGATGGCGATGCGCGTATCGAGCTCCGGCGGCTGCACGTCTGCGATCATCCCCGCCTCGAAGCGGCTCACGAGGCGCTCCTCGAGACCCGGAATGCGATGCGGATAGATATCCGAGGTGACGACGATCTGCTTGCCCTCTTGGTAGAGCGCATTGAAGGTGTGGAAGAAGACCTCTTGCGTATGCTCACGCGTCGCAAGGAACTGGATATCGTCCATGAGGAGGACATCGCACTGCTCTCGGTAGCGCGCGTGAAACTCGTCCGCTCGATGACTCTGTAGCGCGGAGAGGAAGTCGTTGGTGAACTGCTCGGCCGACAGGTAGGTGATGCGTGCGCGGGGATTGGCGGCGCGGATGGCGCTCCCGATCGCGTTGGTGAGGTGCGTCTTCCCAAGGCCCGTGTCGCCGCAGATTACGAGCGGGTTGAGCTTATGCCCAGGCGCGCTCGCGACGCCCATCGCCGCCGCGTGTGCAAGCTGGTTCGAAGGGCCGACGACAAAGTTCTCGAAGGTGTATTTCGGGTTCAGTCGAGGAGCAGGCACGGGCTCGGACGCTCTGACGCTCGCCCCAGCCGAAGGCGCGGGTGCAGCAGCGGGCTCGGCGGCGCGCTCACGCGCCTCGAGGCGATCCATCAGGCTATCGTCCACCTCGTATCGGAGCTTGAGCGGTCGTGCGAGCTCCATCCCAAGGCTCTCCGCCGCTTCCGCAAGGGCATCGGCGATCGCGTCTCCGAGGTTGTTGATGACCCAGTCGCCATGGAAGCGGTTGGGCACGCGGAAGTGCGCAACATCCCCCTCGATACGCTCCAGCTCGATCGGATCGATCAACGAAACGAAGACTTCCTCCGAAATCGCCTCTTGCAACGAGCTGAGCGTATTCTTCCAAAGCAACATCATCGTAGCGCTTCACCTGAGAAAAGAACGAGAGAACCCAAGGCCCTCGCGAAGGACTCCGCGAGGATCCGTTCCCGGCCCTCCTTCGAACACTCAAAAGCCAGGCTTCACGTCGGGGGGGAAGTCCTGAATCCTGAGCGCCCGTCTCCGAGCTGGGGAGAAACGACCCTAGCAGGCCGTTTTCCGCACGTCTACGATCGATCTCGATCGAATTTATAACCCCGCGGGATCGTAATGAATTCTTTGACCCGGATCTGCATCGCGCCGCCGGACGGACGCGGGCGGAGCCGAAGAGATCGACGCTAAGTTGCTGAATTTTCAAGCAAATCCAAGGGACGGACCGCTCCGAATTGGGGGGTCGCGAAACGGACCGAAGAATCCCCAACCTTATCCACAATGTGGATGAACTGTGGATCCCATGCTTAACCCGTGAAGGTTGTTGAGCTTTCTGCGATTGATTTTGCGGCAATCCACGGCCCCCCTGAGGCGATCCACGATCGAACGCGATTGCAAGCCTGATCTTTCGTCAAGGTTTTTGGCGCTTTCCCCGGGAGGATTTAGAGTCCGGCCATGCTGCATCGTCTCTCGAGCCTTCTAGTCACGCTCGCGATCTGGGCGCTACCGCTTGTCGCCGAGGCTCAGGGAGAGCTCCCCCTCGGCAGAATCCCGCGCGAGGACACCTTCGAGTCGGCGCGAAGCCTCGCGCTTGGGCTCGGGAATCGCGCATCGAGCTACGGGACGGGCGCGCTTGCTGGGAACGTCGCGAATCTCTCGCATCTTCCCATCTACGATCTCGAGGCCGCGTTCACGAGCGTGCCCCAGGAAAAGACCTTTGGAATCGGCGGCGCCATCGTCGACGCCAAGACGAGCCAGAGCATCGCGGCCGGCATCATGGCGCGCGGGGTCATCGGCAATCGTGAGCGCGATTATAACGGATACGATCTGAAGCTCGGGCTCTCCGTGCCCATCGCCAACCGCCTCTCGCTCGGTGTCGCCGGCCGATACCTGAAGTTCAACGCGAATCGGGAAGATCAAAATGGCGATCCGATCGGCCCGCACGTGCGCGGGTTCACGCTCGATGCGGCCATCCGCGTGATGCTCGTCCAAGGCCTCCACATCGCCGCGATCGGAGAGAACCTTATCAACCGCGACAGTGCCCTGGTGCCGCAGCGTTTCGGTGGAGCAGTCGCCTACAACTTCAAGCGGATGTTCGATGTCGGCTTCGATCTTCTGGCCGATTTTTCGACCTTTGCGACGACCCAGCTCCTGATGGGAAGCGGCGTCGAATACGTCCTCCTCGAAGGTCCCGCTCCGCGTCGGTTGGAGGGGCGATCTCGGCCGTGAGATCCACGCGCTCACGGCCGGCGTCGGCTATGACTCACAGAAGGTCTCGATCAACTTCGCGATGCGCCACGAATTCCATACCTATGGCGAGACCTACCTGCTGCTTTCGCTCGTCGGACACATCCCCTAAGCACTGCGCGTCGCGGCAGCGGCGCCGTGACGGCTCAAGCGCAAAGCCGCTCAGCGCGTCTCGACCCAAGGTGCGCAGCTCAGGGCTCGAGGAGCCCCTTCTTCCCGCTTCGCGTCATGAAGAAGTGGACGAGCCCGGGCAGATGCTTCCCAAGGAAGAACCCAAACTTTCCGTGCCATGTAAAGACGAACTCGCGCTTTCGTTGCGCGATGGCGCGAACCATCACTCGAGCCGCGCGATCACTCGGCCACATCAGCTTGGCAGGACGGGTATCGCGCCGCTTCGGATTGTAGACGCCGCGATTGTCCACTTGATTGATCTCGCTCTCGACGAATCCTGGATGGATGGTCGTCACGCCCACGCCCGTTCCATGCATCTCGATTGCGAGCGTTCGGCCGAGCGCACGGACGGCGGCCTTCGAGGCGTTGTAGGGACCGACCCCCGGCGCCCAAAACACCGAGGTGACGGAGCCGATGAGCACGATCTGGCCCTTGGACTTTCGAAGCTCGGGCATCGCCGCGCGGGCCGTGCTTACCAGTCCCACGACGTTGGTATCGAGCTGTCTCCTCAACGTGGCTGCGTCAAGGTTTTCGATGCGCGAGGAGACAGCGAATCCAGCGTTCGCAACGGCGATATCGAGGCGACCGTAGCGCTCGACGATCGCGTCGACAGCGAGTGAAAGGCTGGCATCGGAGGTGACGTCGGCTTCGACGAACATGGCGTCACTTCCAAGCGCCTTGAGCGCCTCGCAGGTCTCTTCAAGTCGCTCCCTTCGTCTACCAGAGACGACGACATTCGCCCCTTGGCGCGCGAATTCTTCGGCGAGCGCGCGGCCGATGCCGCTGCCTCCGCCCGTGATCCAGACGATCGATCCTTCGAAACGCTTTTTCATAGTCATCTCGTAACAGGAGGGTGCTGAAAGGAAAAGCGGAAGGCGCCTTTTCGCCATCGCTGTTAGACTCAGAGGGTGGCAGAAAGTAAAGCACGATTCCAAAGGCTTGCGGCGTCGACCGTAAGCGCACAGGTCGGTCCGAGAGGCTCACTCGAGCATCTCTCACAGCGCGAGATGAAGCTCCTCGAAGAGAGCAGCCGGACCGATCTCGCCCCGCTTTTTCAGCGTTGCGCGCTCGCCGTGCTTGCGTCGGGCAGCGAGATCGACGACGCCAAGACCCTCTTCGAGACCTATAAAGATTTTCGCATCGATATTGTCCGTGAGCCCTTCGGTGTTCGGCTCGACATCGAGAACGCCCCAGCCTCGGCCTTTGTCGATGGGCGAATGATCGAAGGCGTTCGAGAGCATCTCTTCAGCGTGCTCCGCGATATCGTCTACGTGGCGATCGAGGTCGAAGCCGGACGGCTCCGCGTCGAAAGCTCGGAAGCGATCACGGACGCAGTCTTCTCGATCCTCCGCAATAGCGGCGTCTTCGAGACGAGCACGCATTCGAACCTCATCGTGTGTTGGGGTGGGCACTCGATCCCTCGGCACGAATACGTTTACACGAAGAAGGTCGGCTATGAACTCGGCCTTCGTGGGCTCGATGTGGCCACGGGCTGTGGCCCCGGTGCGATGAAAGGGCCGATGAAGGGCGCCGCCATTGGACATTCGAAGCAGCGGCAATATCGCGGCCGATATGTCGGCATCACCGAGCCCGGAATCATCGCCGCAGAGCCTCCAAACCCCATCGTCAATCAGCTCATCATTCTTCCCGACATCGAGAAGCGCCTCGAAGCCTTCGTGCGAACAGCCCATGGCATCGTGATCTTTCCAGGCGGAGTGGGGACGACCGAAGAGATCCTCTATCTCCTCGGCATTCTCCTAGAGCCCGAAAATATGGATGAGCCGCTTCCGGTGATTTTCACAGGGCCTGAGTCATCGAGGAGTTATTTCGAGCGAATCGACCGTTTCATCAATGCGACGCTTGGAACGGATGCGCTCCGCAGATACCGCGTGATTCTGGACGATCCCGAGGCAGTTGCGCGCGCGATGATCGACGCGATGCCCGAGGTGCGCGCCTATCGAAAGCGAAAGGGCGACGCATACGCCTACAACTGGCGCCTTCAGATTCCGCATGATTTCCAGATGCCCTTCGAGCCGACGCATGAGGCGATGGCCGCCCTCGAGCTGCGCCTCGATCAGCCCGTTCACGAACGCGCGGTGAATCTCCGCCGGGCCTTCTCGGGGCTCGTCGCCGGAAACGTGAAGGAGCGCGGCATCCGCGAGGTCGAGGAGAAGGGCCCATATCGTCTACGTGCGGATGCACAGATCATCGATCCGCTGGAGGAGCTTCTGACGAGCTTTGCCGAAGAGGGAAGGATGAAACTCGATGGTTCCTACCGAGCCTGTTATGTGCTCGAGAGTTGAGGCCCTCCCGCGCGTCCAATAAGCGCGCCGGAACGCCCGAAGGCCCTGATTTGTCGAAGAGCAATCAATGGAAGAACGGATCGCAAGTCTTCACCAAGGAGCGCTCTCGTATCTCTACCGCGAGGGAAAGGGGCCGACGCTCATCCTTCTTCACGGCGCGGGACATCGGGCAGCGCATCTTTTGCCACTTGCCGAGGCGCTCCCCGGACGAGAGATCGTCATCCCCGACGCGCGGGGAAGAGGGAGGAGCGCGGGGCGTCCGGCCGAAAATCTACAAGCTCGTGGAGAGGAAGTACGCGAGCTCATCGACGTGCTTGGGCTCGAGAAGATCGTCGTTTCAGGCCATTCGCTCGGAGGCGCACTCGCGCTCGAGATCGGGCTCTTCAAGCTGCCATTCGTACGCGGGCTCATCCTCATCGCAACAGGCGCCCGCCTCCGCGTGCATCCCGCCATCATCGAGGCCGTCCGCGCAGGCGGCCCCTCGAACCTCCCGTTTTCACCCTATTCTCCTGAGTTTCCAGAGAGCGAGCGTTTGCGCTTCGCGGCGCTCGAGGAAAGCGTACCCACGGAGAGCGCGCTAAGCGATTGGACGGTTGCCAACGCCTTCGATCGCATGTCGGCCATCGCATCCATTGACGTTCCGGCTCGCGTCATCGTCGGCTCGGCCGATCGAATGACGCCACCAAAATATTCGGAGTACCTCGCATCGAAGATGCCCCAAGCCGAACTTTCGCTCATCGAAGGCGCGGGGCACATGCTTCCGATGGAGCGTCCCGCGGATGTCGCCGAGGTGATGGAACGCTTTCTCTCCGACAGGCTCGCTGATCCGCGAGGCGCCTAAGCCCACGCTTTTCAATCTCTGAGCGGCGAGACTCCTCCGCCACGGACACGGAGGAGAGAGCCGCTCGATCGCCATGCATCGCGTCATCTCGCGTCACCGCAGAAGACGCGGAGAGAGAGGAGCGCTTCGCCTCAAAGTCGTGCTGCAAGCTCGGCGCCTTGGGCGATGGCCCTCTTCGCGTCGAGCTCCGCCGCGACATCCGCGCCTCCGATGACATGCACTCCAGCACGACGTCGGCCGTCGATAAGCTCTCTAACCGAGATCTGCCCGGCAGCGAGCACAATCGTATCGACGTCGAGAATCTCGCGCTCACCCTTTCGGCGAATATGAAGCCCGCGATCGTCGATCCGCTCATAGCTCACCTCATCGAGCATCCTCACGCCCGCGCGCTCGAGCACAAGGCGATGCACCCAACCCGTCGTCCGACCGGGCCCCGTGCCCATTTTCCGCTTCTTTGCAGGTTTGCGCTGCAGCATCACGATGTCACGTCGCGGGGGCGCTGGCTTCGGAGGACGCAAGCCGCCTTCGGTCGAGCCGCTTGGATCCACACCCCACTCATCGCAAAACGCTTCGATGCTCTGACCGGGCTCATGGAGGAGGAACTCGCAAACATCGACACCGATGCCGCCTGCGCCAATGATCGCGACCCTCTCCCCAACCGGCTTTCGCTCGAACAGGACCTCGTGATAGCTCAGCACCTTGGGATGATCGATCCCGGGGATATCGGGGAGGCGCGGCTTCACCCCCGTTGCCACGATCACCTCATCGAAGCCGTGTAGATCGTGTGGTGTAACGCGCGTGTTGAGGCGCAAGTCCACCCCGGTCCGAGCGAGCTCATACTCAAAGAACCGGAGCGTCTCGCGGAATTCTTCTTTGCCTGGGATGACGGCGGCCATGCGAAACTGTCCCCCGATCGCATCGCTCGCCTCGAAGACAGTGACGTGATGACCACGCTCGGCGGCGACGGCCGCCGCGGAGAGGCCTGCCATGCCGGCACCCACCACGGCGATGCGCTTGCGCTTATTCGCGGGCCGGTATTGGAGCTCGGTCTCTCGCGCCGCTCGGGGGTTGACGAGGCAGCTCGCCCGCTTGAGCGAGAAGGTATGGTCGAGACACGCTTGGTTACAAGCGATGCACGTGTTGATGGCCTCGGGCTTTCCAAGCTTCGCTTTATGGACGAAGAAGGGATCGGCGAGGAGGGGGCGCGCCATCGAGATGAGGTCGGCGCCGCCGCTTCTGAGGATTTCTTCGGCGACTTCGGGCGTATTGATGCGGTTCGAGGCGACCACAGGAACGCGCACTTCCGCTTTGAGACGGGCCGTCACCTCGCGAAACGCCGCACGGGGGACCGAGGTCGCGATCGTCGGGATGCGTGCCTCGTGCCAGCCGACGCCGGTATTCAGGATCGTCACGCCCGCCTCTTCGAGACCGCGCGCCATCGTCGCCACTTCCCGAAAGGTGTTGCCGCCTTCGACGAGGTCGAGGACGGAGAGCCGATACATCACGATGAAATTCGGCCCCACTGCCTCGCGGATCGCGCGCACGATCTCCACCCCGAGGCGCATCCTTCCATGGATATCGCCGCCCCAGCGATCGGTGCGATCGTTGACGCGGCGGCAGGCAAATTGGTTGAGCAGATATCCCTCGCTCCCCATGATCTCGACGCCGTCATATCCCGCACGTTTCGCGATCCTAGCAGCGCGCGTAAAATCCTCGATGGTCGACAGGATCTGCCGCTCGCTCATCGCACGGGGCCTAAAGGGGTTGATCGGGGATTTCTTCGCGGCCGCCGAGACCGACCAAGGGTGGTGCGCGTACCGTCCCGTATGGATGAGCTGCAGCGCGATCTTCCCGCCGTGACGATGAACCGCGCGCGTCACGAGGCGATGCGGAAGGATGTCGAAACTGCGGTTCACCGTACCCGAGCCGGGATAGAACCATGCTCGATAGTTCACGCTGAGCCCGCCCGTGACGATCAGCCCGACACCACCCTTCGCGCGCTCTTCGAAATACGCCGCGAGTTTTGGAAAGTTCCAAAAATAATCTTCGAGCCCGGTATGCATCGATCCCATCACGACGCGGTTTCGAAGCGTCGTGAAGCCGAGGTCGAGAGGCTCAAAGAGGTGGGGATAGGCGTCACTCATGTTCTGCTCCGTCCATGCACGCGAAAGACGCGCTCAATCTGTACGCTGTTCAGATGACAGTTAATCTCAACAGTGTCAAGATACTTTTGATGTCGCGAAAACCCCCTCAGCGTTACCACCACGGCGATCTGCGAGAAGCCTTATTGAGAGAGGCGCTCCTGATGATCCGGGAAAGTGGGCTCGATTCGCTCTCTCTGCGGCAGCTCGCTCAGCGCGCCGGGGTAAGTGCCTCCGCCCTCTACCATCACTTTGAGAATAAGAACGATCTCCTCTGCGCACTCGCTGAGCTTGGCTTCGTCACACTCGATAAGGCGGTGCAAGAGGCGGCTGGGGATACGAGGGGATGCGTGCGTGATCGGACGCTTCGTTTCGTTCGCGCCTATGTGAGCTACGCCGCCGACAACCCCGAGATCTACGAGCTGATGTTTGGGCGGACGATCTGGAAATCAGGCAAGCCGACCGAAAGCCTTCGAACGCTCGCCTACGATACCTTCAGACGATATGTCGAGTTCGCGAGCGGATTCGACGCGCGCGTCGGTCGTGGGAGGAAAGGGCTGAGGCGCGCGCAGGCGAGGTGGGCGACCGTGCACGGACTGTGTCGACTCATCATCGATGGGATTTATGCAGGGGATGCCGATATCGAAGGCATGACGGCGGCCGCCGCCGATCTTCTCGTCTCGGAGCGGACTTGATGGAGTCCCCAAAGGCACGCCGCACGCATCCGCCCAGTCACTTGCGCCAGAAGCTCGTCGTTTCAGCCTTCGCTTCCAGGTTGTATTCAATGATGCGGCGCAAGAGTTCG
>JAAZAH010000086.1 GCA_012514415.1 Sandaracinaceae bacterium | reverse complement strand
TAACGGCGAAGAAAAAGTGATCAGCTCGAAGGATTACGAGGGCAAATGGCACGTCATTTATTGGTATCCCCTCGACTTCACCTTCATCTGCCCGACCGAGATCCGCGGCTTCGAAAAGGAGCTCGAGAACTTCAAGGATGATGGTGTCGAGGTGATCGGTGCTTCGACCGACAGCTTCTTCAGCCATAAGGCGTGGTTCGCCGATCGCGAGACCTTCCCCGATGAGATCACGCACCCCGTGATCGCCGATACCAACCACTCCGTGACGCGCGCCTTCGGCGTTCTCAAGGAGGACCAGGGTGTCGCCTATCGCGCGACCGTGATCGTCGATAACGAGGGCATCGTCCGCTCTGTCTCCATTAACGATCTCAACGCTGGCCGGAGCCCGCGCGAGACACTCCGCACCGTTCAGGCGCTGCAGAGCGGCGGGCTCTGCGGAGCGGACTGGCAAAAGGGCGAGGACTTCGTCGCCTGATCGCCTAAGCGAAAAAATCGCCGCCCGTGCGTCCGCAGGGCGGCGATGTTATTTAAGAGAGAAGAGAGACAATTATGGCGGAAATCCAGCAGCTAGGCCCCGATAACTGGCGTGAATTCATCGAAAGCCCCGGCGTCGCACATCTCATCATCGGCAAAAACGATTGCGTCTCGTGCAACGCATGGGACGAAGAGCTCCGCGCCTACCTTGCGGGCGACCACGAATTCAAGAACGTCCGCTTCGGCAAGATCGATCTAAAGACGCGCGGTCTCATCGAGTTCAAGCGCGAAAATCCGTGGATTGCCGAGCTCGATACGCTCCCGTTCAATGTGATCTACAAAGACGGGAAGCGCGAGCGTGATTTTGCCGGCCTTGGCATTGAGCGACTCGCCAATCGACTGAAGCGCGTCATCGGCGAATAGCCGAGGCGAGACGAAAGAGAATGGGAAACGCGCCCTAAGCGCGCGAGAAGCTTAGGGCGCTTGGACCCTCACCACGTGCCGATGTTGGGCTTGGACGCCCAAGGCTCCTTCGGGGGGAGCGGCTCGCCGCGCTGAAGGAGCTCGATTGAGATCTGATCGGGGGAGCGGATGAACGCCATATGTCCGTCGCGCGGAGGGCGATTGATCGTCACGCCCATCGATTCGAGGCGCTCGCAGACGGCGTAGATATCGTCCACCTCATAGGCGATATGGCCGAAGTTTCGCGCCGATCCGTAATCCTCGGGATCCCAGTTGTACGTAAGCTCGAGCTCGGGCCCGTCGTCGTCGGGCGCCGAGAGGTAGACGAGCGTAAAGCGCCCCTCTTTATTTTCGTGGCGCCGCGTCTCTTTGAGCCCGAGTTTATTGCAGTAAAAATCGAGGGATTCGTCGAGATCCCTCACTCTGACCATCGTGTGTAGATAGCGCATCTCCCCATGATGATCGATTCATGGGGGAGATGCGAATCGCCTACATCAGCGCGGCTCGAGGATCATGATCGGGATGCGGCGCTCGACACGCTCCTGGTAAGCCGCGTAGCCGGGATAGTTCGCGACGCAAACCTTAAAGAGCGCCTCGTGTTCCTCGTCGGTGGCCTCGCGGGCGCGACGCTCGGTCTTCCCCTTTTTGTTTTGGAAGACGCAGTCGGGATTAGCCTTGAGGTTGTAGTACCACGCGGGATTTCCGGGATCGCCACCCTTGGAGGCGAAAAGAAGGATGTTCCCGTTGTGTTCGGTATAAAGGAGCGGAACCTCGCGGGGCTTTCCGGACTTGGCCCCCGTGCAGTGGAGCATACCGATTTTGCCGCCATAGGCCGTACCGATGCCGCTGGTGATGCGGCCGTTCGTCAGCTTGATGAGAACCTTATCGACGCGGTTGGCGGCGCGCCTTGCGATCTGAGCGCCCCACGGCGTACCCGCGAACCAGTCGACGAAACGTTGATATAGATTGAGCACAGCGGGCTCCTCATATCATGACCCGCGTCTAAATCCATCCCCAATATCGCTCAGGGGGAGGATTCGCGATAGGGCGGTTCTCGAAAGGAGACGACGAGGAGGAGGCCGGTGAGCGTCACGGCCGACGCGCCGACAAAGGCCGCCGTATAACCGAAGCGCTCGGCGATGTTGCCGGCGACCATGCCCGCAGCGGCCATCCCGAGATGAAAGGAGCCGTTCATATACGTGATGGCCGAGCCGCGGAGCGCCGCACCCGCTCGCTCGACGACTGCCGCCGTCATGGCGGGATAGAGCATGCCGTGCGTGATGCCGAGCGCCGCGCCGACGACTCCGATCTTTGAGGGCCCAAGAAGAGCGAGGAGCGAGGGGACGGCCGCATAGGCGAGAAGTGAGGCGGTGGTCACGCGGAGCGCACCCAAGCGATCGGCGAGCCGCCCGAAGAAGACGCGCATCGAAAAGGCCGTGATCGTATAGCCGATAAAGAAGGGCTTGACCTCCGTGATCCCGGCCTCGAGCGCAAAGGGCTGATGGAAATTGAAGAGGGTCGCAAAGGCGAAAGCGAAGGCGATCGTGCCGACGTAGAGCGAGACGAGTCCCGGACGCATGAAGGCGCGGCGACGATTGACTGGCGCCTCGAGCGCTTGCGGCGCGTGCTGGACGTCGCGGAGTCCAAAGGTGAGCAGGGTCGCCAGCCCGCCGATGACCGCGCAGAAGATGAAGACGTGCTGCCAGCTCGCTCGGCTCGCGATCTCTTCGGCGATGCTCGGGGCGACCGCGTTCATGATGAGGTTGGAGGCGCCGACGATGCCGAGCGCTTCGGCCATGCGCGTCGGCGGGGCGAGATCAGCGCCGAGCGAGGAGGCGGCGTTGAAGGCGACGAGAAAGCCAAGTCCCTGGATAGCCTGCGCGATATAAAGAAGCGGCCCCACGCGATCGACAAAGAGAAAAGCGAGCGAGGTGCCCACGACGATGAGACAGCCGAGCGTAAAGAAATATTGACGGCCGTAGCGATCGAGAAGCCGCCCGATGAGCGGCGCGGCGACGGCGGCGCTGATGCCCGGAATCGCGGCGATGTACCCGATCGTATCGCGCGCCGCGTTGAGCTCCTCACGCAAAAACTTCGGTAGAATGAGATAGCTGCTCCATGACAGACCGAAGATGGTGATCGTGAAGAGGAGGTAGAGAAAGCGCGGCGTAAAAAGCGGCGGCCGGATCACGGATGAGACTACCCGTTCCTTTCCAAGGGGGCCGAGCGAGGTGCGCGGCGCGGTGGATAGTCTAGCAGGCTCGCGGCGAACTGCCCGTGGGCGTGGGCGCGCACCTTCACTTTCGCAAGCGTTCGTTCGACCTCAATCGGCGCCGAGTTGGTCGAGTATTCTGGGTGGGATGAGGGCGCGAAGCGTCGCCTCGCCGCTTTGGAGCAGCCGCAGATGAATCAGGGCGCCCTTTTTGACGCGCATCCGCGCCGATCCATCGGCCGAGATGAGCGACGAGATAAAGAGACCAAGATCGGGCTCGTGCCCGACCGCGAGAATGGGCCCTCCCTCTTCAAAAGCCTCGATGAGATCGCGGAGCAAATCGCCGGGATCGGAGCCGATGGCGAGCGAATCGAGCGTCTTAAGTTGCTGCGAAAGGCCGAGCTCGTTGGCGACGATCTCGGCGGTTTGATGCGTGCGAACGAGAGGGCTCGTGAAGATGAGGCGCGGTTTGATCTCGAGCCGCTTGAGCGCCCGCCCGGCGAGAAGGCTGCGTTTCCTTCCTTCCTCGGTGAGCGGCCGTAGGCGATCGTCTTCGTAACTCCCGCGAACGCCCGCTTGACCGTGCCGCATCAGATAGAGTTCGCGCATCCTGATCCCTTCTTTTTGGATGAACCGCCGCGATTTTCGCGCGACGACGGCGCATTCCGCGCGGGGAGTGGCGGATCACCACTTCGCTTTCATCCTGTGGTTTTGGGCGGCTGCTTGCAAGCGCGGCAAGGCCAAACGAAATGCGCACATCGCGCGAGCGCTCAATCCGTGGAGCGAACGCTCGCCTCAATGCTCCGCGTGCGCGCCGCACTTCTCCCCGCCAAACACCTCATCGAGGAGGGCGCGGATGCCGCTCCGAAGTAGCTGAGCAAAAAAGAGAACGAGGAGGAGGGCGCTGAAGATGTATTGCGCGATGGATGCGAGTTCGGGAGGGCTCCACGGAAGCGCCGGTGCGATGAGCGAAGCGAGCTGTCCAAGAAGGAGCGCATAAAAAAACGCGAAGATGAGCCTTGGAGAGCGCGATCGCAGCAGCGCGGGAAAGTCGACCGAGAGTGTGAGCGCGAGCCCAAAAAGCAAGGGACCGGTCCCAGCCGTGCTCTCGGCCTGAAAAAACCGATCGCCTGGAGCTTCAAAGATAAAATGCCGGAGCGATGTGCTCCCAAGTTCGACCGATCCGAGCGCGAACGCGAATCCACTCGGTAGAAACGCAAGCGGCGCCCGCGGGAAAGCGAGCGCGATCACGCCCGTGAGCGCGAAGGCATAAGGGCGGCTGAGCTCGACGAGCATCAAATAGGCGGCGAGAAGAATGCCGATGAAGAGCTGCGCTCCGAGGCTCCGCGAAGCGTGCGCCCCTCCGCCGCGAGCCCGAAGCCGAAGTCTCTCCCCGAGGCGAGAGGCAAGGCCGATCCCTCCGATCGCTCCGAGTGCATGAAGCGGCGGCAAAAGCGCCGACAAGACGAGTGCCACCAAAAAGAAGCCTGCCGCCGGAAGCCCACGCGACTCGAGCTGATGTCGGAGCGTTTCGGCTCTGCGGGGAAAAAATCGGCGGATCGCCTCGAGCGTGACGATCCCCACGACGAGCGGCCCACTGAGGACAAAGAGGAGCTGGAGGATAGAGGCGCCGATCGTGGCACCGGGCTCGTCGGTGCCGTGCGTATGGTCGTATCCGCCACCGAGAAAGAGGAGCGCGAGGCCAAAGGCGAGAGCAAAGATCTCGGCCGCGCGCGAGGGGGCGCCGCGCTCACTCGGACTCCTTGGATCGTGAAGGACGATATGAAGAAGGAGCCCTCCGATCGCGGCAGAGAGCCAAGGATCGGCCTTGCTTAGGAGATCGGCCGGGAGGCGATGCGCGAAGGCGACGCCAAAGACTCCCGCGAGGACGAGCCCGACGGTTCGAATGGCGGCGGCACGCGCACCTCGTTGATGGAGGTAGGCGCGCGTCATCAAGGTGGCGATCGGGACGGTATGGGCGCCGATCCCGAGCATGAGATCGAGATGGAGATGCCCCTCGTGCGCGCCCGATGAAAAGACTCCGAGACCTAGGCCGTCGCCGAATTGATGGACAAGTAGGCCAAGGTAGCTGAGCTCGAGTGCCGCCCCATGGCCGGCATGGCCGCCTCGGCGATCAAGCGCGCGCTCAAGAAGCGTGGGGAGCCCGAGCGCAAGGGCGAAGGGAACGATGGCCCAGAGCCCAAGCGCCGTGATCGAATGCGGGAGAAGATGGCCGAGTACGACGGCGAGCGAGGCGAAGAGCGCAAAGGAGTCGATCGATGCCGCGAGCTTTCGCCGCTCCATGATCCCGAAGAGCGCGAGGCTTGCGCCAACGAGGACGGAGAGGGAGACGGTGAGGATTGCGGGGAGCATGGGCGGAAGAATCGAGCGCTGGGTCTCGGAGGCGAGAGCACGGGGCTGCCGCGCGATCCGCCAGCTTCGACGGGGCATTAAGAGGGCTAATCGGCTTTTTGCAACTTAAATGCACCTAGAGCGTCGACGAGCCATCCGAATCCGCGCGAACGCACGAAAAAACAAGACGAGCTCAGGCGGATTTTGCTCTCGAGGTCCATGCCTTCCCTCGCGCCGCCGTTGGTTGGATGGGAGCCGGGGATCGGCTCTTGGGCGGTGCAATTCGCCCGCGCGTCCGAGAGCTTTGGCTCGCGCCAAGAAAAAACTCGGTCGCATTTCATTCGCTCGCGCCTATGGACTCTAAGAGCCTTTCACCCCTTTCTTGGATACGACCATGCGCGTTCCTTCTCCCATGATGTCCCCCTTGCGCTGGGCGACGCTTTTGATGCCCCTCGTGCTGAAGGGATGCGCCCCCGCGGCGCTCCCGCATGAGTTTCCCGATTCCTCTCCTGCTTCACCCGAGGCGGCTTTGCTCGCGGCGCCCCCAGTCGAGCGCGCGCTGATCGCCGAGCTTCCCCTTCCCTCTGAGGATGAGGGTGTTTTCGAGGGCTTGCTCCCCGAGGTCGATGAAGAAGCGCATCGTCGCCATCACGGACATCACCTGCATCACGGCGATCACGGGCACGGCGACGCACACGGGCATCACGGCGATCACGGACATCACCTGCATCACGGCGATCACGGGCACGGCGACGCACACGGGCATCACGGCGCGGGCACCAAAGACGCCCACCCTCACGAGACGAGCGACGCTCACGATGAGAGCGCCTCCGAACCGCCCCATCCGCGCGAGGGAGCGCTCGACCCCAACGACGAAGGCGCGCACGAAAAGAGGCCGTCTGAGGCCCCCGAAAACAGGTGATGGAAGCGATGGGAACTCAAGCTGGAGAATCAAGAATGATTCCGCTCCGTAGAACCGCCTCACCCCTCTTGATGCTCGCGCTCGCGCTCGTTTCGAGCGGCTGCATCTCCCGCTCGATCCGCTCGGATCTCCACCGCATCGAGCAAGCGGCCCGTGTCGATTCCCTCGACGCCCTCGCTCGACATGAGGTCGATCCGATCAGCGCCGAAGAGGCAAGCCGGATCCTCACCGACGGCGCTCTCGATATCGAAGACGCCGTCCGTGTCGCCATCTTGAACAACCGCGAACTTCGCGCACAGCTCCGTGAAATCGGGATCGTCCGCGGTGAGGTCCTGCAAGCCGGCACGATGCCCAACCCGATGGCGC
>JAAZAH010000085.1 GCA_012514415.1 Sandaracinaceae bacterium | reverse complement strand
GTGAAGGTCGGAGCGAGACCGGAATGCCTCCGAGCGCGCCGCGCCGAATCAGCCCAAGCGTGATGAGCACGCCGAACGCTTGGCTGATGATGGTTCCATAAGCCGCGCCCTCGACGCCGAGGCCTGGGAGCCCGAACTGCCCAAAAATCAGGACCCAGTTCAGCGGAACATTCAGTCCGTTGACGACGAGCCCAAGGACCAGCGGAAGGCGTGTATCTCCCGTCGAGCGAAAGAGCGAAAACGAAAGCGTCTGAAGAAAATAAAAAACAATCCCAACGAAGAGCGGAAAGAGGTAATCGAGGGCGAGCTCATAGGCGAGTCCCTCGGCGCCGAGCGTACCGACGATAAGGGGGAGCGTGATGGGAGACGAAACGGCCGTGAGCGCTGCGAGCACGACGGCGCCTTGAAGCGACTGCCGCGTAAGTGACGCGACGCGCTCTTTTGCCCGCGCTCCATACGCGCGCGAGATCAATGCCGCGCTTCCGACCGAAAAGCCCAGCATGGGCACTTGGATGAGGAAAATGATCTGGGCCGAAAAGCCAAGCGCCGTAAGCGCAGCCTCCCCTTCTTCGAGCCGGCTACAAAAGAGAATATCGATAAAGAGGGTGAGGACGCCGAGGAGATTGAGGAGGGCGACGGGGAGGGCAAGCCTCGCGACCTCGCGTAGGTTCCCCTTCAATGCGAATGCTTCCATGCGAAGAATGAATACGTCGAAATGGAGATGGAGCGCGGCGGTGCTCGGGATGGGGAGGACGAACCTCAGGTCGAATCGTGCCGAATCGCGCCCAATCGCGCCCGGTAACGCGCGCTCCAGTCATTGTAGGCACGAAGGCTCGCGATGCCACGTTGCCATAACTCGAGGCGCACTGGGCATAAAACGCGCAGCGCCAAGAGATTCGTCAGCCGACGGAAGCTTTGCTACACCCGAATTATGGAAGCCGAAGAAAGGGGCCGCGCGCTCACGGTCGCGCGTGAGATTGCAGAAGCGCTCGTTGAGCCGCTCCTCGATGCGCTCTCGGGTGTCCGCGCCATCGAGAAAAAGGGCGCCATCGATCTCGTCACCGAACACGATCGGCGCACCGAAGAGTTCATTCGCGCGCAGCTCCACCTCGAATTGCCTCATCATCGCGTCCTCGCCGAAGAAGACGGCGCGAGCGGAGAAGGTGAGTCGGTCTGGTATGTCGATCCGATCGATGGGACGACGAATTTCGCGCACGGCCATCCCTTTTTCGCCGTCTCGCTGGGGCTCGTCCATCGCGGCGTGCCGCAAGTCGGCCTTATCCTCGCGCCTGCGCTCGGCGCGCTTTATTGGGGGAGCCGTGATTCCGGAGCGCATCGAAACGCCATGCCCATCCGCGTCAGCGAAACGATGGAGCTCAGTGAATCGCTGCTTGCGACTGGCTTCCCCTACGATCGGTGGCATTCGGAGGATGAGAACCTCGCGGAATACCGCGCCGTTCTAAAGCGCTCTCGCGGTATCCGCCGCTGCGGAGCAGCTGCGCTCGACCTCGCGTTTGTCGCCGCTGGCATCTACGACGGTTATTGGGAGCAGCGCCTCTCTCCTTGGGATCTGGCAGCTGGCGCCTTCCTTGTCGAGCTCGCTGGAGGAAGGGTGACATCGTATTCTGGTGAGCCCTTCGACCTGATGCGCGGCAGCCTCATCACGAGCAACGGCCACATCCACGACGAGCTCATCGGCGTGATCGGCCATGCTCGCAGCGAGCGCGGTCTATCACCCGAGCCCGCGACACGTTGATTCGTTTCGCGGCTAGTCGTTTTGCCGATCTTGACGTAATCTGAGCGGCATCAAAGGAGAGCCGATGCTGACCTGGGATGAACT
>JAAZAH010000084.1 GCA_012514415.1 Sandaracinaceae bacterium | reverse complement strand
GACGCATCTCGAACTGGTTCAACGATAACCTGAAGGTGGGCGATACGATCAAGGTGCTCGCTCCCGAGGGACGATTCGTTCTCCGCGACGGCGCTGACGATCGTCCGCTTTTTCTCTTTGGCGCGGGAAGCGGCATCACGCCCGTCATCTCCCTTATGAAAACGGCGCTCGTCCGTACCAGCCGCAGGATCAAGCTCGTCTACGCCAACAGGGATAAGGATTCGATCATCTTCAAGGATGAGCTCGATCTGCTGCTCGAGCGCTTCCCCGGACGCGCTGAGGTCTTCCATCACCTCGATATCGATCGAGGCTTCATGAAGGTGGACGACGTGATGCGCGAAATCCAAGGCTACGAGGCCGCTGATTTTTATACCTGCGGTCCGGGCCCGTTCATGGATACGGTGGAGCTCGGACTCGAGCAGGCCGACATCGCCCGCGAACATCGTTTCTTTGAGCGATTCGTCTCGCCCGTCGATCCCGATCGCCGCGAGCCTGCGCCGGCGCAGGAAGAGAACTCCGGCGGAGGGACTCCGAAGGTCTTCCGCTTCTCTTTCGAGAACGAATCACATGAGGTGCCCTATATCCCGGGCACGACGCTCCTCGAGTCGGCAGAGAAGGCCGGTCTCAAGCCCCCGAGCTCCTGCCTCGACGGCTATTGTGGCTGCTGCATGGCACTCAAGAAATCGGGGAACGTCACGATGGCCTCGCGCGAGGCGCTGACGGACGACGACATCGAGCGCGGATGGATCCTCACCTGCCAGAGCCGTCCGGTCGATGATGAGGATGTCGAGGTCGACTACGACGCGCCGTATTGACGTGCTCTGATTCGAATGGCCGTTCGCGCGCGGCATAAGTCAAAGAGAAAACGCCCGGCTCGCGTTGATGCCGGGCGTTTCTCTTGTTTCTCTTGTCTGAGTGTTCGCGCTCCGCTCAAGCGAACTCGGGTCGCGGTTCATTCCGCGGATGATCCCAATAGCTCGCTTTGCCGGTCGTCCATGAGGGACCGTTCCCCCAATGCAGGCGCGTCGCCTTCAGCCGATGATTCGGATCGAATTCGCGGAGCGCCTTCTCGTAGGTTTGATAGCATTCAATCGAGAGCTTCTCGGCCCAATAATCCTCTTCGCGCGACCAGAGACCGTCGCCCGCATATTGAAGGATCGTCACGCCTGGGAAGTCGATATAGCCTTCGCCGCTCGGATGGTCGCGCCGGTTTTGCATATAGAAGACGAGGCGCCCGCTGGGGTCAGCATGATGCCACTCGTAGACCCCGTAGATCTCGCGATAGCGCTCCATCAGCGGGATGATCCACTCTCGAACCGCCGCCCGGCCGCGCATCGTCCCAAGGACGCGTTCTTCGTAAACCACGTCCTCGGTGAAGAGCTCGGTCCAAGCGACCCAATCTTCACGGATCATTCCGGTCTGCCAAAAATGGCGAAAGGCCTCTTCGATCTCTTTGAGATCGAAGCGCCTGTCCGAGCGCGACTCACTCATTCGGCGGCCGCGCTCTCTTCGGGCCAGCTGTAGAATTGACGGGTCCAGCGCCTGAAGAGGCCGATGGGGCCGTCACCATCGCAAAGAAGCGGCGTGGCGTGCTGGATCTTATTCTCCCAGATGGGTCGATCCTGCTCGAGCTGACGCTCGATCTCGGCGACGAACGCCTTGCCGACGCCCGCTGTGACGCTCGCGCCGCCGACCTTCTTCACCATGAAGGAGAAGCGGACGTCGACATTGTCGCCATCGATCGGCGTGACGGAGCTGATGAGAAGCGTATCGACGATTCCGCCGAAGCGGACCAGCGAGAAGCCGAAGCCGTGCGATTCGCTCTGCACGATGCCTTCGACGGGGCCCATCGGCGTGACCATGCCGGTGGTCGAACGCACCCGCATGATGTGGCCGTCAGCGGACGCCTCGCTCTGCGGAAGGTTCGTCGCACCGTGGACGTAGTGGAAATGAACCGAGTCCACCTGGTTCTCGGCCATCTCTTGGTTGCGCGTGCGGATCTGCCAGCGCTTCTTGATGTAATCGGTCCATTCATCCGAGCCGTGCTCCTCAACTTCGGGGAGGTACCACTCGGGTTCCTTACCATCGGCGTGATGCCAGACCATGATGAGCCCTGCCGTGACCTGAACGTGCCATTTGGGAAGCTGAGCCTTCCGCGGCATGCGCGTCGCGTAGGGGACCTCGACGCAATTGCCGTCGGGGCCAAAACGCCAAGCGTGGAAGGGACATTGGATCGACTCGCCCTTCACGCATCCGCCATGCCCAAGATGCGCGCCGAGATGCGGGCAGAAGGCATCGAGGACGGAGAGCTCGCCGCTCTCGGTGCGGAAGAGGACAAGATCCTTGCCGAAATATTTGAGCGGAACGACATCGCCGGGTTTGACCTCGTCGTCATAGGCGACCTGGAACCAGCCGTTCGGGATAGGAGGGGTGTAATAACGGTCGATGCTCATGATTCTTTGAAGACTAGAACATGTTCCAATTCTTGCCAAGCATCGAGGTGAAATTTAAGCGCGGGGTGAAGCGCGGCTCATTCGGGGCTCGGGGAGTGGACGAAATCAAGCCTTCGGTTAGGCTCGGATGGATGCATCCGGACATGCGCCAGAGAGTCCGTGCGGCGCTGCTCGATTTCTACGATACCCACGCGCGCCTGCTCCCCTTTCGCGGGGAAAAGGATCCATACGCCATCTGGCTGAGCGAGATCATGGCGCAGCAGACGCGCATCGAGACGCT
>JAAZAH010000083.1 GCA_012514415.1 Sandaracinaceae bacterium | reverse complement strand
TTATACATGGGGGGCGATCCAGCCCGACAGCGAGAACGTATGGCTTTGGTCGTTTTTTCTTCGGCGAGTTCGTGCAGCCGTCGCGTCGATCGCCCCGCGTCGATCGCTCTTCGCCTTCTGGGTTTTCCGCACGCTTGAGTCGGGAGCTGCGCTCTTCGATTTCACCGGAACCGCATCTTTTATCGGACAATGTGTTTAGAAACTTTGCTAGGCTCCGAACACGCGCCGAGCGCGCGCAGCTAGGTTATTTTCATCCCCCAATTTCTATATTTAGGGAGCCGTCCATGCACGAGTGGAGTGAACAGCATAAGCAGATCCGCGCCATGATCCGGCGCTTCATCGAGACCGAGATCGTGCCCAAGCGCGAGGAGATCGAGTTCGGCGATACGCCCCCTTACGATGTCCTCCGGAAGATGCTCAAGACCTTCGGCATCGGCGATATGGCGAAGGCGCAATTCCTCAAAGCCATCGAGAAGGAGAAGAAGGGCGAGGGGACGGCGAGCCTCGGCGAGAGCAAGAAGGCCGGGCCCGAGGCCGCAGACGCGCGCGCGATGCAGCTCCTCCCCATCATCGAGCTCTGCCGCTATAGCCCCGGCATGGTCACAGCGCTCGGGGTGAGCATCGGACTCACGGCGGGCGCCATCATCTCGCGCGGGACGACGGCGCAGAAGGAGCGCTTTGTGCCCGAGCTCCTCACGCTCGAGAAGGTCGGCGCGTGGGCGATCACCGAGCCCGGCAGCGGCTCGGACGCCTTCGGCTCGATGAAGGCGACGGCGCGGCGCGATGGCGATGATTATATCCTGAACGGCTCAAAGACCTTCATCACGAACGGTCCCTACGCCGATACGATCGTTTTCATCTGCAAGCTCGACGATGGCAGCCCCGAGGCTCAGCGGAAGATCGTCTCGTTCATCCTCGATAAAGGCACCGAGGGGCTCACGCAGACCCCGCCGCTCCGAAAGATGGGCATGCACTCCTCGCCGACGGGCGAGCTCTTCCTTGAAGATGTGCGCGTGCCGAAGGATCGCCTCCTTGGCGAGACCGAGGAGCAGCCCGCGCGCTCGAGCGCCAAAGATACCTTCACGGCCGAGCGGAGCGGCGTCCCGGCGATGGCCCTTGGCATGGTCGAGCGCTGCCTCGAGCTCAGCCTTGATTATGCAAAGACGCGCGTGCAATTCGGTAAGCCCATCGGCGATTTCCAGCTCATCCAGCTGAAGATCGCGAAGATGGAGGTGGCGCGCATGAACCTTCAGAACTTGGTCTTTAGGCAGATCGCGCTCGCTGGCGCCGGTAAAGAGATGAGCCTCGCCGAGGCCTCGGCGGGCAAGCTCTACGCGGCGCAGACGGCGATGGATGTGACGCTCGAGGCCGTGCAGCTCTTTGGCGGCAACGGCTATATGGCCGAATACCAGGTCGAGCAGCTCTGCCGTGACGCGAAGGTGCTGCAGATCTACGGGGGGACGGACGAGATCCAGATCTCGCAGATCGCGCGCTCGCTGCTTGCGTGAGGCTTGAACGCTCCCGACATCGGGCGGCTCAGCCAGCGCGAGAAGAACGGCGCCACTTGCGGCTCTTTCCGGGACCGCGAGCGCGCCGTTTTTTCTTTCCCGAACGCCCCCCACCGAGCGCGTCCTCTTGGCGCCGTCGATGGGCGGCTCCCTCGAGCGGCGTACGCTCTTCGCGAGCCGGCATGGCGGAGCGGAGATTTCTTCGCCCCGAGCGTAAGACGGCTCGGTACCGACACTGGGGAGGTCATGATTCGAGGGGCGCGAGGAAGCTATTTTGGAGGGCAGATCTTGATCTGCGCCCTCGCCCTCCTTTCGGTGGAGAGCGCCTGCGCGGATGTCGAGCGCTCGCCCGAATCAGCGCGCTCCGCGGAGGATCGGCGCCGGGCGCCCGGCTTCGCTTTCGATCTCGTGCGTCTCGGTTTTCCCTCCGGCGTTGGCATGGGCTTTCGCTACCTCCCGATTCCCGAGCTTGCCCTTGAGGCCGGACTCTCAAGCGTCGCCCTCGCCACCGGGCTCGACGTCTCGCTCGTCGCCCTTCCAGTCCCAGGAGGCGTGAACCGAAGAGCCAACCTTCTCGTCCGTACAGGCTATCGCACGGCCTCGCTTCACGCGCTCGCCGATCGCGTGATGGTCCGCGTCATCCCCGGCATTCCGCGCGGAGGGCAGCTGTCGATCTCGGGGGCGCATCTCGGCTTTATCTTCACGCAGATCGGCGCGACTTATCGATTTCGTGCGCCCCTCCTCCTCGAGATGAGCCTTGGCTATATGGTGCAGATTGGCCGCGCCACCTCGCGCGTTGGAGGGCGCGCAGCGATCTCACAGACCGGCGCACGTCTTCCCCTCGGCGAGCTTCGTCTGAGCTACCTCTTGGATCGAAGGCGCTCGGTCGATCGATGGAGCAAGCCATGAGCTCGGGCCCCGCGCGCTGGACTCGCTCCGGCCGCCTTCAGCCGCATGCGCCGAACGATTGGTGCCTCGCGGCGCTCTTGATTCCGCTCGCCTTTTTGCTGAGTTGCGGTGAGCGCGGCGGCTTCTTCGCGCTTGGCACGTTCGAAAAATCGTTCTCGCTCTCCCTCGAACCCGTCGAGATCCCGGCCCTCAAAATCGAAGAGCTGCTGAGCGAGCGCGCCATCCGTGCGGTCGTCGCCGCCCTTGGCTACAGCCTCTCGGAGCTCGAACGCGCCGAGGCTGATTTTTCGGATCTTGAGAGTGTCGTTCGCGCGAGCGTGCGGATTGGCCGGCCCCTCGAAGCTCGCGACGCCGAGATCCGCGCGCTCCTCGAATCGACGGCTGAGACCTACGCCGAGGTGGCCCTCTCGCGGCCCGATAAAGGACTCCGCATCACAATCGATTTTTCCTCGCTCCGCGAGGTCCCCATCGATTATTCGCGGCTCGAAGACTCACTCATCGCGCTCTATGACGGCCTCCGCGTGCGCATCCATATCGAGCAGCAACTCAGTTCGATCGACGCCCTACTCGCCAATGAAGCCGAGCTTCTCGCGCTCCTTCGCTCGGGGCTCCTCGAGTCGATTCGCATCGAAGAGATCGGCGTCCGCACGCTTACGCCAAGCGAAAAACGAAAGCTTGAGGAAGGCGAGGACATCGAGAGGACGCTCAGCGATGAGGTCTTCATCGAAGATTGCGTTACTCCGTCGCAGCCTCGTATGGAAGGACTGCGAGCGCTTCGCACCGAGCTCATCGCACGGCGGCCCCCAACGGAAGAAGGGAAAGGCCCTCATGAAGATGCCCTGACGCTCTTCGAAAGCCGGTTCGATGTGGAACAAGCTTTCTGCAGCGTTTACGTCGACGCGCCTTCCCCCGAGCTCATCGAGCTGTTGAGCTCGGCTTCAGGGCTTGCCATTCGGGTCGAGGTCGAGGCGCGCCTGCCTGCATCCCCCCTTTATCTTGGCGGGTTTTTTTGGATTCGCGGTGGCACTGCACCACTCGGCGTCCGCAATTTCTAGCGCGAGCGCCGACGGGCGGACAGACGCGCCCCTCGCGCTGTAACGAGATGTGGGCTTTGGACGCGTGCGCGAGTTTTCCCGAAAACCGCTTTCGACCAAGGGATAAAGACTGCTAGGCTGGCCGCGCTTTCTGTGGAAAGTCGAGGCGGACTCACCCGAGACGGTCATTCGTCCCCTTCGCTTCCCCCACATGGAGCAGCCCCCCGATGACACTACGCAGCCTCCAAACTCAGCCGACGCGGACGGTCCGCGCGTTCAACCTCCTCTTTCGTAGCGCCGATTGGGATTCGATTGACCTCCGACCCGAGGCGATGATGAAGCGCGGTGTGCTCACGACCCGCCTCAGCGATTTTGGCGGCGATGGCTTTGAGGAGCGCCTCGAGTCGGCGTGTCGGTCGCTCCATTTCAACCAAAACCTCAGCCCTTTTGGGCGCTTCGCGGCGGCGCTCTTCTTTCACTTCCATATCGAAAATCGCCTCCGCGTCGTCGAGCGGTTGAAGGAGCGCCCCTACCTCCGCGATGCCCGCCCCAGAGAGCCGATCTTTATCGTCGGTTTTTACCGCACGGGCACGACGTTGATGCACAACCTCCTCGGCGCCGATCCGCGTCATACCTTTGCGGCCGGCTGGGAGTTGATGACGCCGGTGCCTTTTTCGGAGCACGCTCGCCTCGACGCCGCGCTTCGCCGGATCCGGGCACGGGCCATTTTTGATACCGCGGCATTTGTCGCCCCCGATGTGAAAGTGGCGCACGTTGTTGAGCTCGAGGGCCCCGAAGAGGAGTTCTTCTTGATGGAGAACGATTTCCTCAGCACCACCCTCATCAATAGCTACGAGGGCCACGATTACGGTTTCGAGACGCTCTCTTGGGATATGGCGCCCGTCTACCGCTCGCTCAGGGAGCAGCTCAATATCATCACCGAAAGTCGGAGCGATCGCCGCCTCATCCTCAAGACGCCCTACCACCTCTGGCATCTCCCGGCGCTCATCAAGGAATTTCCGGACGCGCGCTTTGTATTCACGCATCGAAGCGCGCACGAGGCCCTCGCCAGCTATTCAAGCCTTTCCGCGATGACGACGAGTAAATTCGTCCGCGAGATGGATCTCAAAAAGCTCGGGAAGTTCTGGTTTGATTTCTATCTCGAGGGCATGGAGCGGGCGATGCGATCGAAGCACCTCATTCCCGAGGACCAAAGGATCGACGTTCCCTTACCCGCGCTCGCCAAAGATCCCATCGGGACGGTCGAGGCGATCTACCGCTATTTTGGCCTCGAATTCGACTCACTCGCCGAGCTCCCCATCCGCGAAAAGCTCGCGAGCGGCGCCGGACGATCTCAGGGCAAACACCTCTATACCCTTGAACAATTTGGCCTTGAAGAAGCGACCGTGAGGCGCGCTTTCAAGGCATACGAAGCGTTCTATTCGGGCCTCGTCGATTCCTTCCCCAAGACGCATGGGCTGAGCGTCCCTCTGAGCGCGAGCCGATAGACCGCCGGGGTGGGCGCACCATTTCATCGAACTTTGCTCCAAGGCATTGACTCAGCCCCAAAAGATCCATACCTAGAAGGAATGGTGGGAGCGCCTCCGCGTACCCGTCGTAGACCGGGGTCGCCTGTCTTACGAGGCGTCACCCAACGCACATCGACTCGGCGCGCGCGATGAGCCCGCGCCGCATCATCAACTACAGGAGTTTTGAATGAACCTCATTGGTAAGAAGAGCCCCGAGTGGAAAGCGACCGCCTACGTCAAGGGCGAGGAGAAAGAGCTCAGCTCCAAGGAT
>JAAZAH010000082.1 GCA_012514415.1 Sandaracinaceae bacterium | reverse complement strand
CGGGTTCACGACATAGCGGATGCTCTCGCACTCTTGGAGCTGGCGGAAGAAGCCTTCTTTGAACCATTGCTCACGGCGGAGGAGGCTCTCACCAGGCTCATTGAAGACCCACGGGGCATCCCACTCCCAAGCATTCGCCGAGGGCTGGGCGACAATCTCCACTCCTTTTTGATCGACGAGCACACCGCAGCGACGAAAACCTGGCTCGTCCTTTGTATGTGCCTCGTTGAATCCATCGTAGCAAATCAGCGTCGCGAAGCGGCCGAAGGGGAGCGAGACCATCGGCAGATCGCGCTCATCGCCCGGGCTGAGGTGGAGGACGTCCTCTTGCGTCGGGACAAGATTCTGCTTTCGGCTGACGGCGAGGAGCTCACCCCGATCGGAGTAGAGCATGGAGGTGTTGTAGATTTGGGTGCCTTCGGCGCGAAAAGGAGCGGGTTCAAAACGGGGCAGATAGGCTGAGCCCGCGACGATATGAAGCGCGTATCGGCGCGCGAGCCCCGAGAAGGTTTCGTCAATCGCCGCGAACGTCTCTGGTGCCGTCGCTGTGAAGAGTGCCTCCTCGAGCGACCCGGGCCGCTCTTTGACGAGGGTCGATACGAGTTTCGGCAGCCGCCGCAGCGCGAGGCGGATCATCGCACGCGTGGAGCTCCTCGCCCTGGACGCGCCTGGAGCGCCGAAGAGACTTGCGAAGAGGGCGTAATTTTCAGGCCATACGGCGAGCGCTGGGTAGAGGTAGCGGCCTTCCGCATCACGTTCACGGAGCGCATCGATCGCTTTCGCCTGAGCTTCAAGCTTTGATTTGAAGGCCTCGAGACTCGAGAAGAGTTCTGGATGGGCGCGCGCCTGTACGGCGAAGAGGTCGACGTCTTGCATTGGAGGGAGGTTATCAGAGGGCTACCGGCATTCCTAGTGATGCCAAAGATCGACACCACTCGAGGGGCGATCACCCTTTGGTATGCCGGCGGATCACAACGCGAACAAAAGTTGCCACATTTGCTAAAACCTTGAACTGTTTGAATCCAGCCTTCTATGCATGAGGTCTGATTTGAATCGATTTTTTCTCTCACACTTCGCACAAAGATGCACAACGGCGCCGGAGCGATAGAAAAACCAGGGCCTCTACATTATCACTTGTAAATTCGCGCACTTTAGGGCTTCACAGACTTCGCGCACCCCTATGACAAATAGCATTTCAGCGCACACTCTGGCACATACAGACTGTCTTTCGTAATTTTATTTCACTGGATCAGTCATACGCTTAATACGAAGATATCTCTGCCTTTGTCGCTGCCAGTCAGCATCAATCGACGATGGGAGAGACATATCGTGATATCGAAGAAGACACTATTCCCCTCTGTAGTCCTCTTCCTCATCATCCACGCTGGGTGCAGCGGGCGGATCATGGGTGGAGAGAACCGCCCCGATGGAACCTACGATCCAAACGCCAAACTGAACTGTGGTGAGCGCAGCCCGGTCGAGGCTCCGCTCCGCAGACTCAACTCTGCCGAGCTTGAGAATGTGGTTGAGGATCTTTTTGACGGCCTCGTCTCGGTCGAAGTCAACCTGCCGAGCTCGGACGGGCTTGCCTTTTCGGGCTTCAGCACGGAGCCCGAGGCCAACCCCGTCAACGCGCGTTTGATCGAGGCCCAGCTCGAGGCCGCCGAAGCGATCGCCATCGCCGCCCTCGGCGCGCTCCCGGCCATCCTCCCCTGCGCCTCGAGCGATCCGGGGGAGAGCTGCGCGCGGAGCTTTATCGATCGCTACGCGCCCCTTGCCATGCGCCGTCCGCTCACGGGCGACGTCCGCGATGAACTCTTCGCGGCCTATCGCCTCGGGGCCCGCGAAGGGTTTGAAGGTGGTATGGCGACGCTCATCGCGCACCTTTTCATGCGACCCGAGACGCTCTACCTCATCGAGCGCGGATCGGAGGAGAAGGATGGCGTCGTGCGGCTCCGTCCTGAAGAACTGGCGGCCCGCCTGAGCTTCTTCTTCTGGGCGTCCATCCCGGATGAAACGCTCTGGGAGAAGGTTGAAGACGGCTCCATCTTGGAGGATGACGTTCTCAAAGCCGAAGCCGAGCGCATGCTTGAACATCCCCGCGCCATCCGCGGAATTGGCCGCTTCATTCGTGAATGGGCACGCGTCGAGGCGCTCGATCCGAGCGAGAAGGATCCGAACCTCTATCCCGGCTTCGATCGCGAACTCGCCGCGTCGATGATCGCCGAGCTCGAGCATTTCGCGCTCGATCTCTTCCGCAATGGCGACCTCTCGGATCTCTACGGCTCGAATGAGACCTATGTGGATGCCAACCTCGCCTCGTTCTACGGGCTCGAGACCCGTCCGGGCGGCTTCGAAAAAGTGCGTCTTCCCGGCAACGAGCGCCGGGGCGTGCTCACCAAGCCAGCGATCCTCGCGAGCCTCGCGAGCGCACGCGAGGGAAACTACATCCAGCGGGGCAAGTTCGTGCTCGAGCAGGTGCTTTGCCAGCCCGTCCCCGCTCCGCCGTCGGACGCCCTCGCGCAGAACCCAAGCTTCCCTGAGGGCTCCTCGAACCGCGAGATGTCCGAGATCCGTCGCGCCATCCCGTCGTGCACCAGCTGCCACGAGCTCCTTGATGGCATCGGCCTCTCATTCGATCATTTTGGCGCCGCCGGCGAATATCGGGAGACCGACTCGCTCGGCCGCCCCATCGACGATAGCGGCCAGCTCCTCGCCTCGGTCGACGTCGCGGGAGAATTCCAAGGCGTCGGCGAGCTCTCCGAAAAACTCGTCGCGAGCGAGGACGCGCGCGCGTGCATGAGCGTGCAGCTCTTCCGCTACGCCTTCTCGCGGCGAGAGGCAGGTGAGGACCTCTGCGCCATCCGTGAAATCGACACCGAATTCGAATCCTCCGGGAGAGCGCTGCGATCGCTCCTCCTCGCCGTGGCGAGCTCGGACGCGATGAAGAACCGCAAGCTGAATAAAGGAGACTGATCCATGAGCGAGCTCTATGTTGATGAACGCAGGAGGCGCTTCATTGTGGGCGCCGGTAGCGTCGCGCTGAGCCTTCCCTTCCTCCGCGCCTTCCCCGGCGTGCTCACCACAAAGGCGAGCGCACAAGCGAGTGGTCGAATCCGCCGCCTCGTCGTCATCATGCACCCGCAGGGTTTTGAGCGCGATCGGCTCGGAAGCGGAAGCGCGAACTCACTCGAGCTCGGCGAGGTGCTCCAGCCGCTCTCCGCGTTCCGCGATCAGGTGACGCTGCTCACCGGTCTCGACAATACCGTCCGGCGGAGTGTCTTTGCTGCCAATGGACATAACGCGGCGGGGCGAACGCT
>JAAZAH010000081.1 GCA_012514415.1 Sandaracinaceae bacterium | reverse complement strand
CTCGGCGTCGAGGCCGATCTTTTCGCTCACGAATTGACACGCCTCTTGGATCTCTCCGACCATCTTGGTGGGGACACGGCTCTGTGCCATCGCAAAGATCCCCGTGAGCACAGCACGCATCGTGCTTGCGAAAAAACCTTCGCCACCGATGACGATGCCTTGCGCCCGTAGAAGATGTTGCGTCTTTTTTCGGAGCTCGCTCGCTTCGGTGCGCAGCTCCGAATTCGGCAAGCGCGATCCGCTCGCCACGATCGTGACGAGGCCATAGCCCTCCGGATCGTATTCAACCACTTTATGATGGCCGAGTAAGGAGAGGCGGAGAAAGCTCCGATCGATTTCTCCGGCGATGAGCATGATCAGGACATTGCGAAAGATCGCCACGCAATATCCAGGCGCCTCCCCCAAAATCCAAAGCTCTTCGTCGCGCGAAATGGCGGCCTCACTCATACAGTCTTCTGCTCCCTCGATCTTTCATCCTCACGATCCCATTGGGCGCTGTCAATGCCTTTTGAGCGCGTGGTCGCAGGCTTGGGTGGGGGAGCGTGTTCAATCCTCTTGGAGCAGGACTGGATCGACAGGCTTATCGCGATTAAGTCGCGACCACTCCGCAATGAATCGCCGAAGGATCGCTTGTTCGGTCTCGCCTTTTTTCCGTACAGGTGTCGGCACGCGGAGGAGCATCTCCACGTGATTGGGCTTGTAAATATTGAAGAGGACGCGAGGTTCGGTGATGGGATGCTCGGATAGGCTCGTCGTCATCCGTGAATCCGATCCGCCGCCCCGAAGGTAAAATCGAGCGTCGCGGACGTACTCCCCGGTCACCTCATCGGCGGCGCGGAGGGCAATGCGCTCTGCACGCTCCACATCGTCCTGCACGAGAAGCGGGATGCGGATCACGTGAAGGATATAGGCGTTGGTGAAGGTTTCGTTAAGGACGGGATGCGAAAGGAAGACAGCGTTGGGCAGGACGATGGAGCGTCCGGTGCGCTGCCCAGCGGGTCCGATTTCGAGGATCGTGGTCGTCATGAAGCCGTGATCGATGGCATCGCCGCGGAGGCCGATGATTTCGATGCGATCACCGATGGAGAAACTTCGAGACGAGGCACGGAGGATCGCGCCCAAAAAGCAGAGGATGAGCTCCTTACCGGCGATGACGAAGGCGACGACGAAGGCGACGAGAGAGTAGGCGAGCTCTCGGAGTTCAGCCGCCCAGATTCCGACGAGGCCGACGAAGAGGCTGCCGACGACGGCACGTCGGATTTGCACCTGCCACCGAAGGCGTACGACCTCGGGGGCGTTCTCCATCGAGCGGGCGACACGGAGGCCGGCGGCGCGGACGGAGAGGACGATGAAGATCAGGATCAGGCTAAGGACGACTGATCGCCAATCTCCCTCGAGGTTGGCGAAGAAGCCCCGGATGTTCTCGAAGCGCGGCACACGGATAGTGTGCGATCACGGCGCGATGACGTCACGCAATTGATCAAAAATCCCCGCGCGTCGCTTGAAAACCAACGGATCGGCGAAGGCTTTCACTAAAGTTGAGCGCGACCGAGCGCCTCAGCCGTGCTGACGACAGTATTTTTCGAGGCGTTTGGTGAAGCTTCGAAGCGTTAGCCACATGGCGGGCTTGAGGAAGGGCGAGAGCTTGGCGAAGCGATGGCGCGGGTTGTAGGCGACGGTCCAGGTAAGCTTCACCTTTCCGGATGCAGACGGTTCCACGCGGTAATGCTCACCGAAACTCCACCAGATGGGCTGCGTGATCCCCTCGAAGATGAACGCCATCTCCTTGCCGCGATCCCAGGCGATGAACTCTTCGTAGACTTCCATCCCGCCCTGAAAGATGACGGTGCGCTTTGTCCCCACTCCATAGGGCTTCGGTGTTGTCCAGATCACCTCGCGGATGCCCGGGGCCCAAACCGTCCAGCTCTTTTCATCCTCGAAGATCTCGAAGAGCCGCTCCGGCGTCGTGTCGAGCAGCATTTCGTACTGAAATCGCACCTCGGCGGAATCGAAGAATTCGAGTCCGTGCCGGTGGCATTCGAAATAGGGGAGATCGGGATTGTGAGGATTCGAGATGGGTTGAGGGCTCATGTCGATTTTGGCGATTCGTCGAAGGCAAGAACGGACTCCGTAGCCGGAGCGCCTTAGAAAAATAGAACGCGTTTCACTCTCGAGTCAATCACTCGTCCGTTTCAGTCGGATTCTTCGGGGACATTGCGGAGGAAATCGGCGACTTCAAAAAAGCGGACCTCGAGAAATTCGCGGACGAGATCGGGCATGGGCGTGGCCGCGAGCGCTTCGATCATGCAGCGCATCCACGCGTCGCGCATCGCGCGGTTCACGGGGACGTGCGCGTGGCGCATGCGCAGGCGCGGGTGGCCG
>JAAZAH010000002.1 GCA_012514415.1 Sandaracinaceae bacterium | reverse complement strand
GATCCGCGTGCTCGGGACCGTCCGATACGAAGGCGACGATCCGGAGACGGGCGTCGGAAAGGGCACCATCGTCGAAGCCTACGAACCCATCGAGAGGGGGTATCGCTTGGCCCTCGGCGCCACCGCGTTCGAGATTGTGGAGCCGCGGCTTGCGGATGTAGAGGTCGAGGCGAAGATCGTCAGCTCACTCATGGGCCGAAGCGTGATCGGCGCCGAGCAGCTCGTCTTCATCGATAAGGGTGCGGAGGACGGCGTCCAAAAAGGACATGAATACCTCATCCTCCACGCAGGCGATCGCTATCGCGAGCAGATCGGCGTGAGGCGCGATATGGGCGATGCCGTTCCAAGGGCACCACAGCCTTCCGATTATCCGTATGAGGTCTCGGCCGAGGCGATCGTCGTCGACGTACGCGAAAAGACCGCAACGCTTGCGATCATGCACAGCTCCTTCGACGTGCGGATCGGCGATGTGGCGCGCTCGCGCACGGCGCGCTGAGCTGGAGCGCCCCTAGCGTGAGGCGCGCCCCTCGACCCCTTTGGACGAGGCGGCGGGGCGATCGGCCGAGATGGCTGAATTGGCCGCTGGTTTCTCGAAGTTCTCCGTCTTCTTCGGCGCACATTCGGATGAAATTGGCGATACGGATCAGCTCGGCCCGACATTTGCATGATTTTTGCAATTGCATCGGAGCGCCGATTTGGCGATGATGCCACCGGCATGGCCGAGGGCATGAACCATCCGACTGCTGACGAATACGCGTCGCTCGTTGGGAAGATGGAGCGGGAGAGCGCGAAGCTCCGCGTGATGCAGGAGATCGCCGAGCTCTTGGGCTCGACGCTCGATATGGACGAGCTCTTGATGATCATGGTCGGCAAAGTCTCCGCCATCATGGAGGCCGACCGAACGACCATCTATCTCCTCGACGAAGAGCGCAGGGAGCTTTGGGCGCGCGCGGCTGAGGGAGCGGATGTGCGCGAGATCCGTCTTCCGCTCGGTCGCGGGCTTGCGGGTGAGGCGGCGGCGAGCGGGAAGATCATCAACATCGCGGATGCCTATCAGGACCCGCGCTTTGATGCCGAGTGGGATCGGCGGACGGGGTATCGGACCCGTTCGATCATCTGCATGCCGATCATGAACCACCACCGGCGAACGCTCGGCGTCATCGAATGCCTCAATAAGGTAAGCGGCGTCTTCACCAAGGAGGATGAGTCGCTCCTCGCATCCGTCGCGACACAGGCGGCGGTGGCCATCGAAAACTCGCAGCTCTTCCTCGGCATGGTCGAGAAGAATATCGAGCTGATGGACGCGCAGGAGCAGCTCCAGCGAAAGATCCGTGAGCTCGACGTCCTCTTCGAGATCGCTCATGTCGCGGCGACTGCCGTTGAACAGGATGAGCTCCTCCACGGCGTGCTCGCGCGGGCGATGCGCGCCGTCGAGGCAGAGGCTGCGTCGATTCTGCTGGCCGACGAAGTGACGGGCGATCTTCACTTCCGCGCTGCCGTAGGCGGCGAGCCCGAGGCGATCAAACATCTCAAGATCGGCATCAACCAAGGGATCTGCGGTTGGGTGGCGCGTCACGGCAAGCCGCAGATCGTCAACAATGTCGATGAGGACCCTCGACATTCGCACCATATCAGCGAACAGGTCGGCTATTTCCCGCGTTCCGTTCTCGCCGTTCCTCTCCGCTGGGACGATGGGATCGGTGCGCTTGAGCTTCTGAATAAGCGGGAAGGGATGGCGTCGTTTACGGATGAAGATCTCCGCTTTGCGACGCTCATCGCGGGCCATATTTCAACCGCGATCGCCCAAGCGCACCATCGCGAGCGGCGCGCAAAACAAGAGCGCCTCTCGACGGTTGGGCAGTTCCTCTCGGGTGTCCTCCACGACATCAAGACGCCCATGACGATCATCAGCGGCACGGTCGAGTTGATGGCTGAAGAGGAAGATCACGACAAGCGCGTCGAGCTCAAAGAACGGATCAAGAAGCAGCTTGAGCGCCTTGCCGCCATGACAGGAGAGACGCTCGCTTTTGCGCGAGGCGATCGCACGCTCTGGATTCGGAAAGTCTACCTCGCCAAATTCTTTGACGATCTCGTGGAGACGCTACGCGAGGATTTGGCCCAAAAAAATATCGCGCTCGAGCTCGACCTTCGCGATCGCGGTATTGCCTTCTTCGATGAGTACAAGCTTCAGCGCGTGCTTCATAACCTTGTGCGAAACGCAGCCGAGGCGCTTTCGGATGGCGGGGGTCGCTGCCGCATTATCGTCGATCGATCCGAGAGCGGCGCGCTTATCATCGAGGTCGAAGACGACGGCCCGGGCATTCCCTCCACCATTCGCGATCGCATCTTTGAGTCCTTTGCGAGCCATGGGAAGACCCACGGAATCGGGCTTGGCCTCGCGGTCGTCAAGAGCCTCGTCGAGGATCATGGCGGGCGCGTCGACGTGGAAAGCGAGCCGGGTCGCACCGTTTTTCGGGTTGAGATCCCGCCGCGGGAGGAGCCTGCGTACTCGAACGACTCGCCGAACGTCTCCTCGCGCCTGAGCTGAGTCTTCGTCCGTTTTTGCGAGTTCGCATCCCAGCCGAACGCACGCCGCCAACGAAATAGGCGCCCATCGGGCGCCCATTTCGAGAAGCGAGGGAGCCGCCGATCGACTCAGAGATACTCTCGCTCTTGGCGTTCCTGCTCCTCTTTGCACTGAATGCAGAGTTCGGTCTCGGGGCGGGCTTCGAGGCGACGGAGACCGATCATCTCGCCGCAATCCTCGCACTCGCCGAACTCACCTGTCTCGATTTTCTGGAGCGCCTTTTCGATCTTTTGGAGGAAGGCTCGCTCACGTCCGCGGAGGCGGAAAGTGAATGCCTGCATGTATTCGCTGGATGCGAGGTCCATCTCGTCCGGCAAATCGGCGACATCGAGCTGCATATCCTTCTCGATGGTCTCTCTGGCGCGCTTCACCACGCTCTCGCGCTTCTCGAGGAGGAGCTGACGGAACGCTTCAAGCTGATCTTCGTTCATGAAATCTGACACCTCGATGAATGGGCCGCGGAAGGTAGTTGAGAGATCCTCTGAGTCAAGCCGTGCTCCCGTCAAGCGCCGTGCGAAGCCTGAGGGAGAGCTCACCGATGAGCTGCTCTTAACAACATGAACGATCTGACGAGCAGCTTCCAAGCCTCCTGCCGGAATACGCAGAAGCGAGCGAAAAATTCTTGTGCGCGTTTATCTGGGGAGGCGGTCGAAGAGCCGAGTCCGACGAATCAGGAGATCGAGGAGAAAGGCGAGGAGGGCGAGCGAGAGCGGAAGAAGAACAATGCGCTCCCTGTATCTCGAGGGCGGGATGGGGGCCGCGTTGAATGAGTCGAGTTCATTGTGGAGGGCGCCGCCTCCAAGCCGGGTGAGCTCTTCGAGGGCCGATTCATCGACGCCGAGCGCGGCCCACTCGTCTGGATAGGAGTATACGATGGGGGATTCACCTCGAGCGATGAGCGCCTCGCCCGAATAAAGCTCGAGCGCGAGTCGGTAGGAGGCGAAGTCGGGGAGCTCAAAAGAGCCGCTGTAGACGCCTGGCGCGACTTCTCGCGCATTTCCCACCTGGAGGCTAGGTGGGGTGCGACGAGACGCCGAATTTCGCACTGGGGCCGAAGTGGACGCGCTCATGAGGCTGAAACGCGCGGAGTGTCCCGAGAGGAGCTCGCCGCTCGAGCTGATGGCGTCGCTATGAAAGGAGACGTGTCTTCCGCGACGCTTGATTTCGATGGCGAGACGCTCAACCGATTCTTCACTCTCTTCTTCTCGAAGTAGCTGGGCGAGAAGAACGCTGAAATATCGCCAGCGGAGGAAGCCGCTGGCCCAGCGAGGCTCGAGATCGCTCGTCCATGCGTAAAGACTTCCGAGGCCGAGTTTCCTCCGAGCAAGGAGCGGATCGCCGGTGCTGGTCTCGAGGAGCAGCTCGACCGGGCGAGGCTTGATCCGCGTCGCGATATAACCACGAAGTAGAGGAGCGTCTCCGAAGGGGATCCCGCGGAGCGCGGGGCTCCTCCCCACCTGACGGATGGAGGCGGGGATCTCGACGGCCGAGGAGCGCATTGCGGCCCGCGTCTCGTTCACAAAGAGGCGGGGTATGTGGTGGGGATCGGCGGTGAAGTGGCTCCTTCCTCCGCCGAGGCTTGCAATGCGCTCGAGGAGTGCGCGCTCGACGTCGCTTCCGAGCCCGATGGTGGAGACGGTGATGCCCTCGGCGCGCATCCGTCTCACGAGCTCGAGAGTCCCGCTCTCTCGCGCCTGGCCGTCAGTGAAGAGAATCACGTGCTTCAGCTCGGCGCGCGCGAGCGAAAGATCCGCGTGCGCCATCTCGAGCGCGGGTACGATCGCCGTGCCGCCACTTGCTGAGATGCCGGCGATCTCGCGCCGGATGCCGAGACGGTTTCGCACCGATTGCATTCGGACGATGCGTGCTGGGCGCGAATCGAAGCCCACGATCTGAATGAGATCTTCGGGGCTCAAAAGATCGAGCGCGGCGCGCGCTGCCTGTTTCGCGAGCTCCATCTTCACGCCTGCCATCGAGCCGCTTTTATCGATGACGAGCGAGAGAGCGAGGGCGGGGCGCTCAAGGCTTTTCTCGCCTTCGATGCTGACGGGGAGCGCCTCGGCGAGGCGGGTGCCTTGAAGATCGCCGAGGCCGTAGCTCCTCTCGCCTCCGCTATAGACGAGTGTGATTCCATCGAGTCGCGCCGCATCGAGGAGGGCGCGCTGGCGCGCGTCGCTCAAATCGCTTGCGTGGAGGTCGACGAGGAAGATGCCTCGATAATGGGCGAACGCCTCTCGTGAGGTAGGAAGTGAGGCTGGCGTTGTGCGGCTCACCTCAAATCCTGCGGCGCTGAGGGCATCGGCGAGGTGATGGGTGCGCGAGCGCGCGGTGCTCACGATGAGCACGCTGGGTCTCCCCTCAACGCTCAGATTAAGGGCGAGGCGATTGTTGCCCTCAAAGCGATCCTCATCCTTCGTCGTGAGCGTGAGTGTGTAGTCGAGCGGCCCGGCATGGTGCGCGATCGAGCGCACTTCGACGGTATGAACGCCCGCATCGAGATCGAGCTCTTTGTATGGCTCAAGCGCGTTTGGAAGTCCGCCTTGTTTGAGCTCGAGACGAACGCGTGCCGGCCGCGTCGTCTCGACCTTCGCGCGTAGCGTAAATGGGCGACTGGCTTCGACCTTCGGTGGTGCGTCGATTCCGAGGAGGGCGATCTCTCCCGGGATGTCTGCATGAAAGCGAAGGGCGTGGATCTCGATGCCTGTTTCGGCGAGGCGAGCGGCGACGGCGGCCGCATCGCCTTGGGTCTCGCGGCCATCGCTCACGATCAGGATGCGCCGATGGTGATCGGAAGGGAGGAGTGCTGCAGCGTAAAGGAGCGCGCTCGCGAGATCGGTCTCTTCGCTCGCCTCCGGACGCTCGAGATGAAGCGCGTTGTCTTCGCTCGGTTCGATTCGCTCTGGACGAGAAGCGAAGCGGAGAAAGAGCGGAGGCGGCTGAAGTTTCGCCGCGGTGATGCGCGCGGCGAGATCTTCAAGATCGCGATCGCTCATCGAGTCGGAGACATCGAAGAGGACGGCGTGTGCGAGCCGCTTCTCTTCCCGCACGCGCTCTGGTGAACTGAGCACGAGTACGACGAGTGAATAGCTCACCACGCGGAGGCCGGTGGCGACAACGTTCGCAAGGACAGAAAGATCGGTGCGGCTCCGGAGCGCGAAGGCGATGAAGAGCGGGAGGACAGAAAGAGCGGCGAGCGCGCGCGGTGAGCCGAGGATGACAGAGCCTTCGAAAACTCCAAACGCGAGCGGCTCCTCGGGTAAAAGGAAGAGCGCGAGCAGCGCGCCGAACGCGCTGAGCGCGATGAGTCCGAGCGAAAGGATCACGCTCGGTTGAATCGCCGCAATCAATCCGTCACGAAGCCGCCTCATTCGATCCACCGCCGGTGATAAAAGAGGCTTTCAAGGACGAGGAGGACGAGCGCAAAGCTGAGAAGCAGCGTGAGGAGGGGCAGCCTCATGAAGAGCGTCCGAAGGTGAGGGGGATTGGCCGAAGGCGCGTGCGCGGTCGCGCTTTCGGACAGGCTTCCCGATAACGTCTCCTCGCGGGCTATCCGACTCTCATCGAGTGCTGATCGCGCCACGACGAACTCCGCTTCAAAGCCTTCGCCTTCCACGCGATAGACGCCTTGCGCCATCGGGATAAATCGCGCGTAACCGCCTACGGAAAGGAGACGCTCGGGCGCATTCCCCTCTCGGTGCGAGGCGTCAGCGTCTCGGTGATCGGGCAAGGAGGCGACCGTGGGGCGATGAAGAGACAACTCTTTCCCGCCTGACTCGAGCTCGATGGGCTCGAATTGACGATGCGGCGGGCGGTATTCGGCGGTTCTTCCAAGGAGCGCGTCAGCGCCGCGCATGAGGATGAGCGGGAAGGCGGCGCGGAGCGGGAGATCGCTTTCTTCGATGCGGAAGCCAAAGACAAGCATCCGTCGTTCGTCCCTCTCCACAAGCGAGAGAAGTGCGTCCTTTCCCGAATGCGCAAGGCCACGTTCTCCCCTTAGAAGGCGGATTGAGCGAGCCTCTTTGATGTTCGTTTCATAAAGCCGGGCGCCGCGCACGATCGGATCTTCTTCTCGCTCCGTGCGTATCCGTGGGCGATCGAGGAGCTCTCCGAGAAGAGGGCCGAGCTCGGGTGCGTCTCCCTCGCTCATCCGTGGATCGATGAAAATGAGCGCGGGAACGCGCGGCGGAAGCTTGGGCGCGACCGAATCGAGAACATAGAGATCGATACCGCGTTCCGGAAAGGGGTCTCCTTCTCCGCTCATCGTCAGCTCGAAGGAAGGATCGAGGAGCAAAGCGGCTTCGAGATAGAGGTTGCCGCGGCTGATGAGGTGCACTCGCACGCGCTCACGCGGCGCGACCAAAGCGCTTGCCCAGTCGTCCTCGAAAAGGGCCTCGGATGCGGCGTCTTCGAGATGAAGCGAAGCATCGATCCGGCCCTCGGTCAGAGGCAGGTCATCAAAGAAAAAAACGTCGCTCGAATGCGGAGGAAGGCGAATTTCCAACGATTCGAGCGGGCCGCTCTCGGAGGACAGTTCGAGACGCGCCTTTCGATCGGAGGGGCCATGGTTTTCGATGTGCGCGAGGGTGCGGACGCGCGTGGGATCGCTTGGAAGACGTCTCGCGGCGAGCTCGGCGATGGCAAGGTTATCGCGCCCGCCTGCGAACTGGATCGGTAGGATCCGGATGAGCAAAGCCCCCGCTTCATCGGTCTCGTTCGATGAGTTTTCGGCGCTTTCTTGCATTGCAGTATTTCCAAAGACCTCCTCCACGATCTCCTCCATCGGCTCATCGGTGAGGACGACCATCTCGAGCGCCTGATGCGGCGCGGGAGCGCGTCTCTGGGCCTCTTCGATGAGATCTCGCCCGAGCATCAAGGTTTCGCGGAGCGCCGCTTCCCCCCAACCCTTCGTCGATTGACGGAGGCTTGATTTAAGCGCGTCTCGATCCTTGCTCAGTGGGCTCAAGATGAGCGGCATATGATCCGCGGCGAGGATGGCCATCGAATCGTTTTCGTCTTTCGACTCAATCCAGCGGGCCGCCTCCTCGAGCGCTCTGTCGCGACGACTCCGACCGGTTTCATCTCGCGCTTCCATGGAGAGGCTCTGGTCGATCACTAGGATGCGAATCTCGCCTTTGTCGTTGCGCGGCAACTCAGGCTCGCCGAGCGAGAGGGAGAGCGCGCCAGCGATCAGGAGGCTCAGAAGAAGGGCGAGGATGCGGCGAATCCAATCGACCCGCTTTGCCGTGGCGGCGCTCCCGATCGCTTCTTCAAAGATCGCGAGATGCGGGACCACGACCTTCCGACGGCGGAGACGGAGGAGGTGGAGCCCGATGACGATCACCGAGGCGACGCCGACGATGGCGAGGAGCACAGGCCAAGAGAGCGCGCCGAGGGTCATGGAAACACCTAAAAGCTCAAGATCCCCTCATGGAGGAGGCGAAGCGTGGCGTCGTCATAGCGTTCTTCGATCGGGATGCGCGCATAACGGACGCCTTTCTCGCGCGCGTAGCGGAGGATGCGCGCGTTTCGGTCGGCGTGCGCACCCTCGAGTTTTCGAACGAGCGCTGGCGTGAGCGTGACCGTACGCTCTCGCCCTGTCTCTCGATCGACCAGCGTAAGGTCGCCTTTTCTAAGAGGAATAAAATCGCGCCGATCGTCGAGATGAAGGATGAGCGTTTCGAAACGCGCGAAGCGGAGCAAGTCCACCGCGCTTTCGAAGCCGCGCTCGTCGTAGAGATCGCTGATCAGGATGGCGAGACCGCGGCGCGGCTTCCTAGCGATGAAGCGTCGCACGCTACCTTCGAGGTCGGTCGTTCCTCCTGCGCGCAGATCGCCCAAAAAGTCGAGGATGCGAAAGATTCGTT
>JAAZAH010000080.1 GCA_012514415.1 Sandaracinaceae bacterium | reverse complement strand
CTAGGGCTGTACGCCAGGCAACCTCGGCCCCTCAGGTGCATGCCTTTTGGCAAAAGCGTCGTTCGGCGAGGCAAGCGGCGCGGCATTCGTTCTGATGCTCCTCGGGACACGCCGCTTCGCATTTGAGAAAGCGCAGCTCACAGATCGCTTCACAGCTTGAGGAAGGGCTCCGGAGGCGCGCCTCTTCGTCGAGGAGCTCCTCCCTCTCTTGCTCGCTCCCCGCAGGTGCCTCGATATCCGTCGCTTCAGGCTCGATGATCCAATCGCCCCCGCGTTCTTCAACGAATGCCCCAAGCGTCTCGCCTCGATGCAGTGCAGCAATCCGCTCCTGCGCATGCCGCGTCCTTTGGCGTTCGGTCTCAAGCGCCCAAGATTCGAGAAATGCCTCCCAACAAGCGATCCTCTCCTCGGCGCCAAGCCTTGGATCGCGCTCGGCTGCGTGGCAGTATTCAAAATACGCGGCGCTCTGATCTGCATAACGCAGGCTCGCGCCGCACCCACCGATGGCCGCAACGAAAAATAAGAACGCCACACCCACCAAGCGCATCACCCCTCACGCTAGCACCCCTCGATCGGAAAGCATAACGCGCCCGCTCGGATTCTCACGCTACGCGGCGAAAGGATTTGGTACGCTCTATCTCGTGCACAACGAAGGCGGCCTTGCCTTTATCGAGTTTGATCTCGAACCCGCGGTTCGCCTCGTCGGACGGCGGCAAGAGATTGAATGCCCCGCACCGCTCAAGGCTGCGCTCGATCGCTATTTTCGCGGCGAAGACGAACGCTTCGAGGATGTCGCGCTCGACATCTCGGGCACGGATTTCCAGCGGCGCGTTTGGGAGGAGCTTCGGCGCATCCCGTACGGAGAGGTGATCAGCTACGGCGAGCTCGCTGAGCGCGTCGGTGCTCCGACCGCGACGCGCGCCGTCGGGAACGCGAACTCAAAGAACCCCGTCCCGATCCTGATCCCTTGCCATCGGGTGGTCGCCGTCGGCATGCGCATCGGGGGCTATACCGGTGGCGTGCGGCGCAAAGTGGACCTCCTTCGGCTTGAAGGGCTTCAAGTCGATGGAGATCGCGTGCGTCGAAAAAGCCCTGGGCTTTTTGATCAACGATGAGCTCTTGGGAGCGAGGGGGGCGGAAGAGGCGTCGGGGCGAAGAGCGAGCTCGGTGAGCGTCTTGAAGGGCGTGGTGGATTCCGCGCGCGCTCTCCCGGAGCCCGCCCAAGTGTCGTTCGCTTAGCGACGCCCGCCTTCCGCAGCGTTTGCGGGTGTCGTCTTAGAGCGCCGCGAGCGAAGCGCGGATCTGCGCGATGCGCGCTTCTTGAAGCCGTTGATCGGAGCGTGTCTTTTCGATGACCTCCGCGGGCGCTCTCTTGACGAAGTTCTCGTTCGCGAGCTTCTTTTCGATCGCCGCGAGCTCTTTCTCAACCTTCGCAAGCTCACGCTCGAGGCGCGCTCGCTCTTTCACCGGATCGATGATCTCAGGGATGACCCCCTTTCCGGCGAAGGAAGTGAAGACCGCGGCGTTGCGAAAATGCGCTCCCGGATCGTCGGTGCGCGAGCGATCCTTTTCGAGCTCGAGGTTTGCGTTCCCAAGGCTGAGCACAAGGTTTTTCGCCTCGTTCAGGGTCTTGGCGATCGCATCGTCTTCGGGTGAAAAATAGAGATCGACGACGCGTGAGCGTGCGATATCATGCTCGGCCCGAATGGTTCGCGTCTTGACGATGACGTCTTGAACAATACCGATCTTGGCTTCGGCGTCTTCATCGCGCTTGGCGTCGATCGCTGGATCGGGGTAGGCGGCCAGCATGATGGTCTCACCCTCGAGCTCGCGCGGGATCTTTTGCCAGATCTCCTCGGTGATAAAGGGCATCATCGGATGGAGCGCGCGCAGTGTGACCTCGAGTGTGTAGAGCAGAGTCTCGGCGGTCTCACGGATGAGCGCTTCGTCGCCCGAGTCGAGGAGCGGTTTTGAGAGCTCGAGGTACCAATCGCAAAGCTCATCCCAAACGAAGTGGTAGAGCGCGAGAGAGGCCTCATCGAGGCGGTAGTTCTCAATGCCCTTCCGCGCGGCATCGAGCGCGAAAGCGAGCCGGCTCAGGATGTAGCGGCTCGCGAGGTGCGTGGGCTCGGGACGCTTCGTGGGGGCCTTCACGCCGAGCGCGCCGACCCGCATCAAGGCATAGCGCGAAGCGTTCCAGAGCTTATTCGCGAAATTCCGATAGCCCTCAATTCGCTTCATCGAGAGGGCGATCCGCTTCGATTGCGGCGAGTAGCTGAGGAGGGTCATGCGGAGGGCATCGGCGCCGTAGGCTTCGAATCCGTCCGGGTAGGTCTTCTTCAGATAGTTGATCCCGCTCTTGGCTGCGCCCGCGCGCTCCGCCTTCGCGACGAGCTCATCGGCGGTTGCGCCATAGATCACATCGAGCGGATCGATGACATTGCCCTTGACCTTGCTCATCTTCTCGCCGCGCTCATCGGTCACGAGGCCTGCGAGGAGCACGCGCGAAAAGGGGATCTCACCCATAAAGTGGAGGCCCATCATGATCATTCGCGCGACCCAGAAGAACAGAATGTCGTAGCCGGTCTCGAGATCTTGCGTCGGATAATAGCGCGCAAGATCCGGCGTCTCGTCTGGCCATCCGAGGGTCGAAAATGGCCAGAGTGCCGAGCTGAACCAAGTGTCGAGCACGTCCTCGTCGGGACGCACGGCGCTCGAGCCGCATGTTCCGCAAGCGTGAACCTCATCGCGAGAGACGGTCGTTTCCCCGCACTCTTCGCAATGCGCAGCCGGGATTGGATGCCCCCACCAAAGCTGGCGCGAGATGCACCAATCTTGGATGTTTCGAAGGAAGTGGAAATACGTCTTTTCCCACTCGGCGGGGAGGATCTGGATCTTCCCCGCCTCGACCGCTTCGATCGCCGGCTTGGCGAGTGGTTCCATCCTCACGAACCACTGCGTCGAGATGATCGGCTCGACAATGGTTCCAGAGCGCTGCGAGCGCGGCAGCGTCATCTTATGTTTCTTTGATCCTCGGGCGAGGCCGAGCTCTTCGAGCCGCTCCTTGACGCGCTTTCGGGCATCGAATCGATCGAGCCCCGCGAACTCACCGCAGCGCTCATTCAGCGTGCCGTCTTTATTGAGGATGTTAATCTCCTCGAGCCGATGGCGCTTGCCGGTGAGGTAGTCGTTCGGATCGTGCGCCGGTGTGACTTTCACCACGCCCGTCCCAAACTTCGGATCGACCAGCTCGGCGTCGAGGATGATCGGAATCTCGCGTTCGACGAAGGGGTGTTTGACGGTCTTTCCGTGGAAGTCGAGATAGCGCGGATCCTCGGGGTGAATTGCGACGGCCGTATCGCCGAGCATGGTCTCGGGGCGGGTCGTTGAGACGACGATCTCGCCGCTCCCATCGCTCAGAGGATAGGCGAAATCGAAGAGCTCGCCCTCGACGCCTTCTTCTTGCTCGACCTCGAGATCGCTGAGCACCGTCTGTGAGACGACGTCCCAGTTCACGAGCCGTGTTCCGCGATAGATCAGCCCCTCTTCATAGAGCCGGACGAACGCCTCTTTGACCGCACGGCTGAGGTCGGGATCCATCGTGAAACGCGTCCTCGACCAATCGCACGACGCGCCCATTTTCCGGAGCTGTTTGAGGATCGTTCCGCCCGACTCCTCCTTCCACTTCCAGACGCGCTCGACAAAGCGTTCGCGGCCGAGATCGAAGCGCGTGAGGCCTTCGCGCGCGAGCTGTCTCTCCACGACGACAT
>JAAZAH010000079.1 GCA_012514415.1 Sandaracinaceae bacterium | reverse complement strand
GAAGGCGAAACGGTTGAAGCGTTCGAGACTTCGGCCCCTCTTCAAGGGCGTCTTGGGCGAGGCGATCCGCTCGGCTCACGAAGCTCTCAGGCTTTTTCGCGCGGCCTATGGGATCGCCTTGGCCGCGTTCCGACGTGGCGAAACCGGCGTGCTCTTTCCACCTGGCACGTACCTCATGCGGAGAAGATTGGGCTGCGCGACAGCAGCGCTCCCGGGCCGATCGGCTCGATAAGCCCGCTAGGTTAATAAGGCTGCCGCGATTGCTGGGCACATCGCTTCTCCGACGTCTTGCCCCGCCCGACAGCAATGGCCCCGAAGGCGTCGGACTGCGCTTCGGATGCGCAGAGATCTGGCCAATGCCGTACCCGCGGGCTCGCGGGGCGAGAAAAAGGCGAGCTCCGCGTTCCGAATCGTGGAGGCGCGTGGCCCCTTCGCGGGCTGAGAGGCGCTTCGACGAACTTTCTGTCGACTTCCTGTCCGATTCGTGTCGACGCGCCACCCTGATCCACCAAACAACGTAGGTTGTCTCCCAGATCAACGTGGGTCGACCGACGCCTCCACAAACAACCTTGGTCTAAGAATCGTCTTGACTACACACCAAAGCTGGGCTCTCTTTTGAACGTCTCGGAATTCGTTTTCCGGGGAGCTCCAATAACCACGCGTGCGGTCGACGTACCACTTGATGCTCGCCGCTCCGCTGCTAGCTTTCGATCTCTATCACCACGAGGAGACTTCATGACCTGGGTCATCACGCGCCTATGCCGGGATTGTGTCGATAAAGCTTGCGTCGACGTCTGCCCCGTCGAGTGCATTTACGCTTACACCGGCAGCGACACCGAAGCGTTCCCCAATCAGCTTTATATCCACCCGGACGAGTGCATCGACTGCGGCGCCTGTGAGCCCGAATGTCCGTGGGAGGCGATCTTCGAGGACGCCTCGGTGCCCGAGGTCTTCAAAGACGACATCGAGCTCAACGCCAAGATCATGGATGTCGACGACGATCGCGAGGTGCCCGTCAATGACGGAAGCGAGCCTCCGACCCCCGATCAGGTCGAGGAGAACAAGCGCAAGTGGGGATATTCCGGCTGATCCGCAGCCCCTCACACGAAAAAAGCTCCTCCAAGAAAGAGGGGCTTTTTTTATGGGAAACTTTCGCCCGAAATCTCCCTATCCCACCACGACCGCGTTATAGTCGCTGTCATGAGACGATCCCACCTCTTCTTCGGCTTGTTCTCGCTCCTCGTTTTTGCGGGTTGCGCCTCCGCCTCGAAAGAGCTTCGGGAAGCAGAAAAGGCCTATCAGGGCGCTCATTATGAAGACGCCATCACCTGGTTTGAGGCGCTCGAGGGCGACGTTCCGAGGTTGAGCGCCGATGAACGCGTCCGATATCACTATTACCGCGGCATGAGCGCCTACAGACTCTCCGATCGTGATGAGGCGCTTTACCACCTCTCATTGGCGCGCGAGCTCGCAGCGCACGATCGGGCTTCGCTCGATTCCGCTGCCGAGGCCGAGCTGAAGAATCTCCTCGAAGAGCTCACCCCCAAGGACGCTTCTTATCGCGTCGATTCAGGCGGCGAGGAATCCCGAGAGTGACGCGAGGCAGGGCGGGACGGAACCCGACCTAGCGCGCGGAGCGGAGCCGTCCCCCTGAGTTGGGGCGCATAGGGCGGCGGCACCGAACGCGACTCGAACGCACGCTCAAGGCACTGGAACGCGTCGGAGCAGGCCTCTTTCAGCTCATCTCGAGCCGGCTCAGACGATCCTTCGCAAGAAGTTTTTCCTTCTTCATCTGCTTGAGCATGCGCTCATCATCGGGCGTGAGGTGCAGCTGCGCCTCTAGGCGAGCGATTGCGCGGTCAAGGCGAGAGTGCTCGGTTCGGAGCCGTCTCTGAAGGAAGTTACGTGCCTCTCGGGATCCTCTGCTTCTCGTCATCTCTGCGTCTCCTGCCGCATGTGCGGCGCGGTGGTCGTTCGAAAGCAAGAAAGCAGCGCTCGGGCGCCTCGCCTCTAAGCTACATAATCCGGACGGCCCCCTTCAAGCGTTCAGGGAAAAATCGTGGGTTTCCGCGAAACCCACGCGCAACCGATGCCCGCAAAATCAACCTAGGTCTTTGCCGGGTCTTTGCCGCAACCGGCTTTGGGGGCGCGCCGCGGGTGCGTCGGTCCGCAGAACCTGCCCCTACTCCTCCCCTAAAATCGCCAGCGTGCGAGCCTTCGAAATGAATCGAATCGTAGCAAGCGCGTTTTTGGGATAAAGAGAGAGTGTGTCCATGCCCCGAGCCCATTCACAGTTTGTCTTCGCCCTCGGCCTTTCAGCGCTCATCGCTGGTCTCATCGCACCGCGCCTAAGTGCCGCGCAAGAAGACCTCGGGGCGGAAGAGGTCACACGCCTCGTCCAAGCCTTCTACGATCAGACCCGCGTCTTCGAGGCCGAATTCGAGCAAACCCAATACACGCGCATCTACGACCGCACCGAACAAGCCCGCGGCAAAGTCGTCTTCAAAAAACCCGGCAAGATGCGCTTCGATTACGCGGGAAAGAACTCCCAGGTCTTCGTCAGCGACGGAAAAGAGCTCAAAATCTACCAGCCTCCTGAAGAGGGCGAGGATCGCGGCCAGCTCATCATTCGCCGACTCGAAGAGGAGCAACTCCCCGAAGTCTTCGCCTTCCTCACGGGCACCGGGGACCTCCTCGAGGATTTTACCGTCCGCCTCCTCGACCCCGATCGGCGTGACTTTCCAGCCGGTTATATGCTCGAGCTACTCCCGAAACGCCCAACGCCTCATTTTGAACGCCTCGTCTTCTACGTCACCATTGCGGAGGTCGGGGGCAAGCGTGCCGGCATCATTCGACGCGTGCTCATCCTCGACGCGGCTGGAAACCGAAACCGCTTCGATTTCAAAAGGCCTCGTTTCGATCGCGACGTCCCCGATCGCACCTTCCGCTACACGCCCCCGCGTAAAACCGACGTCGTGCGTCCCTGAAGCCAAACGCCGGGGCAACCTCGCCCCACTCGAGATCGCAGAAAACAAGAGTCCGAAGTAAGGGCCGCACCAGATCCGCGCTCACGTCCGTCCAATCGAGACGAGCGCGCTGAGCGCCTCCTCGAGCTGCAAGGCGAGCTCTTCCGCTCGCGGCACGGGATGGACGCTTGGACGAAACCGACTCCGCGAGACGCGGCGACCTCTGAGCCACGCAACAATGGCCTCGCGCAGCGCCGCCACATCGCCCGGAGGAACCAACCTGAGTTGTTCGCTATCGGCCTTGAAATACGAGGCAATTCCTCCGGCCCGCGTTGCGATGGTGGGCAACCCTTCCGCGAGTGCCTCCATCAACGCCACCGGCACACCCTCGGTTCGTCCACCTTCGAGGACGAGGGACGGGTGCACAAAGACATCGGCCGCCGCAAAGAGTTGAGCTTTCCCCACCGAATCGAGCGCACCGAGGAGCCTGAGGTCCACACCTGTCGCCCTCGCGCGCACCTCGAGATTTTCCGACTCTGGGCCTGCGCCACCGATGACGTATCTCACGTCGTCTAGGCCTGCGATCGCGTCGATCACGCTCGCATGGCCTTTGATGGGCACAAGCCGTCCTAGCGAGACCAAAACCAGATCGTCATCAGCGAGCGAGAGCAACCGCCGTGCCTCTTGGCGCTCCACGTAGGGAACCTCCCGGACGCCCATCGGTGAGATGATTGGTGCCATACGAAGTCCGCGCCCGAGCACTCGCTCAAAGCGCGCTCGTGCTTGCTCCGAGACGAAGAGAAGCCGAGCACGCTCATCAATTCTGCGCGCGATTTGGCGTCTCCCAGGGAGACGCTCAAGCAAATATAGATCGGCCGAATGTGCGATCGCGATCTGAGGCAGCGCGATTCCGGCAGCGATCCAACCCGATGGAACTAAAAAGTGCGAAATCAGCGCATCCATCTGCGCGCTTTTGCGTCGGGCCGCGTGGGCAAGGCTCCAAGGGAAACTCGCCAGCCCGAAGAGCGCCAAGGGATCGCGGCTCAGATTCTCGAACACTCCTCCACCATAAAAGCTACGCTCCAACGCGCGCGGCCATGCGTATCGAAGGGGAGAAAGCCGGACCGCGCCATCGAGGGTGGGGTGCGCAATCGTGCGATCCTCGGCGAAGAGCACCTCGAGATCATGCCCCCGTTCGGCCAGCGCGTCTGCAAGATCCTTTACGAACCTCCCCGCGGCATCCGATGCGTCTCTAGGGTAGGTTGTCGATAAGACGCCGATCCTCACGGTGATTTCGACGAAGCGGGAAGCAAGTTCGCGCTGCCGGAGCGCATCAGTCGAAGCCGGGCGCGCAAAAGGATCATCGGGATCACAATAAGCGCGTGCCGCAGCCTTATCCCACTTTTCTCCGCCCCATAACGCGGTCGCACGGTGACATTGGTGACGCGGAGGCCTCCGAGCCGTGCAAGCCCCAATAGATCGTTCGGATAACCGTAGCGGGGAAAGAGCCGCCCGAGATCCATCCGCTCGTATCCCTCACGCGAAAGCGCCGTATACCCCGACTGACTGTCGCGGATCGCGAGCCCGAGAAGGATGCGACTCATCGCGCTTAGCACGTGATTGCCGATGAAGCGACTCAGAGGCATCAAGCGGAAGGCGCCTGGGTAAGAGAGTCGATCGCCGACGACATAATCCGCTTCGCCGTCGAGGATGGGCTCGAGAAGGTGCCGCAGATCCGCCGGATCCATTTGGTTGTCGCCCGCCATCACGCAGGCGACCGAGGCGCCTCCGCTGAAGGCGAGCCGGTAACCTTCGGCGATCGCGGCCCCCACGCCCCGATTCTCAGGAAATCGGGTGATGCGGACACGTGGATCCCCCACAGAGAGCGCGCGGGCGACTGTCTCGTCGGGGCTCGCGTCATCGATAACGTAGATCGCATCGACGATCCCCGGGATGGAGCGGAGCGTCGATTCGATCAACGCCTCTTCGGAATATGCCGGGACGACGACGGCGATTCGCTTTCGCAGAGGCATGCCCCTTGGTTTATTCGACCGTCACGGTTTTGGCGAGGTTTCGCGGCTGGTCGACATCCGTTCCCTTGAAGTCCGCGACATAATACGCGAAGAGCTGAAGCGGGAGGATGGTCAAAAAGGGAGAGAGTTCAGGCTCGACTTCGGGGATGTCGAGGAGATCCTCCACTTTCTCCAACGTCTCCTCATCACCCCTTGTGGCGACTGCGACAACGCGCGCGTCTCGCGCCTTCACTTCCTCGAGGTTGCTCAGGGTCCGCTCGCGCTGCTCATCACGCGGAAGGATCACGAACACAGGGAGCAGCTCGTCGAGGAGCGCCATCGGACCATGCTTGAGCTCCCCCGCGGCATAGCCTTCTGCGTGGATGTAGCTCACCTCTTTGAGCTTCAACGCCGCCTCGAGCGCGATTGGAAAGCTCAGGCCCCTCCCAAGAAAGAGGACATCCTGCGCATCTCGAGTGCGCTTGGCGAGACTCGACGCGAGCTGCCGCGAAGCCAAGAGGGTCTCGTGCATCTTCTGCGGCAATTTCGCGAGTGCCTCAACGAATGCCGCGCTCCGCTCCGGACTGATCGCCCCGCGAACGTTCCCTAGATGAAGGGCGAGCATGAAGATATTTGCAAGCTGCGCCGTGAAGCATTTGGTCGAAGCAACGCCGATCTCTGGTCCCGCGTGCGTGTAGAACGCGGCATCCGCAAGCCGCGGAATCGCGCTGTCGATCACATTGGCGATCGCGACGATGGTGGCGCCCTTTTCTTTGGCGAGACGTGCGGCGAGAAGCGTGTCGATCGTCTCGCCGCTCTGGCTCACGACGACGACGAGATCACCCGGAAGGATGATCGGATCCCTTCCTCGGAATTCACTGGCCAGCTCGGCCTGCGCCGGAATTTTCGCGAGGGCTTCAACCCAATAACGTCCGGCGATGGAGGCGTGGAGGCTCGTTCCGCACGCGAGAAAGAGCACGCGGTTGATCCCGCGAATGGTCTCGTCGCTGAGCCCAATTTCATCGCCAAATATCTTTCCTTCGGCCCGATTGAGCCTACCGCGAAGGGTATCTTCGAGCGCTCTCGGCTGCTCAAAGATCTCCTTCAACATGAAATGCTTATAGCCCGCCTTTTCAGCCATCGAAGGCGACCAATCGATGCGGCGGAGCGTACGTTCAACCTCTTCGCCACGCAGGTTGAAGATGCTCACGCGCTCGGCTTCGACGACAGCGAGATCTCCATCCTCGAGGAAAATCATCTCGCGCGTGTAGGGAAGGAGGGCCGGAACATCGCTCGCGCAATAGTTCTCCCCGTCACCGAGCCCGAGAACGAGCGGAGAGTTGGCGCGCGCGACAAAGATTTTGCCCGGCACGCGCGGGCTGATGGCGGCGATCGCGTAGGAACCCTTGAGGCGGCCAAGGGTTCGAAGGAGCGCCTCGCGGAGATCGCAGCCCTTCGCAAGTTCGAGCGCGATGAGATGCGCCACGAGCTCGGTATCCGTTTCGCTTCGGAGCTCGAGGCCGCTCTCCCGCACCTCGCGGCGCAGCTCGGTATGGTTTTCGATAATTCCGTTATGGACGACGGCGACATCGCCCGAGACATGAGGGTGTGCGTTTTCCTCGGACGGGCGCCCGTGCGTTGCCCATCGCGTATGACCGATCCCGACGTTGCCTTCGATCGGCTCGCGCTCCACCAGCTCCTCGAGCGTTCGGAGTTTGCCCGCCGCCCGCCTTATCGCGACACCCTCATCGGTGAGCACGGCGAGCCCCGCCGAATCATATCCGCGATATTCGAGTCGCCGAAGTCCGTCCAAAAGGATCGGGCTGATCGGGGATTCGCCAACGTAACCGACGATGCCGCACATGCTCGATTAACCCACGCTCATCGATGAAAATCAATCGCTTTCGAGCGCGGGAAGCGCTCTCAGGAGGCTCCCACGCGCATCGACCACCGACACCGGCCCATAGCGGCGGAGTCCCTCGGCCAGCTCCGAAGCCTTCCCCACGACGACGAGAAGCGCATCCTTCGGACGGATATAGCGATTCGCGGCTTCGAGTGCTTGCTCGAGGCCGATCTCTGCCACCTGCTCACGATATCGGTCCCAGTAATCATCCGGGAGCCCATAGAGCACCCGCTCGGCGAGGAGGTCGACAATCTTTCCGAGAGAGTCGATCGAGCGAGGGAAGGAGAGGATGAGTGCGTTCTTCGCGGCCTCGAGCTCCGTCTCACTCGGCGCCTCAGAGACGATGCGGGCGAGATGCTCGAACATGGCGTCGATCGCTTCGAAGGTGACCTCATTACGAACGCGCGTCATCGCGGCGAAGGGGCCGACTCCAACACGGCTCGCGACGCCACTGTAGGCGCCGTACGTCAGGCTTCGCTTCTCGCGCAGATCCATGAAAAGTCGCGAAGAGGCCGACCCCCCGAGCACCTCGTTGGCCACTTCGAGTGCGAGATAATCGGGCGCGCTCCGAGGGAGAGCGAGGTTGCCAATGCGGATCGTCGATTGGACGCTCTCGGGCCGATCGATGAGAAGCACGCGCGTCCCTTGCGCGCGCTTGGGTTCGGGAAGCTCCGCGCGCTCAACGGCCTTTGCCTTGGCCGCGCGCTTTCCGAAGCTTGCATCGATCGCTTCGCGGAGCGAACCCTCGTCCACCTCGCCCGCCACAATGAGAACCGCGTTTTCGGGCGTGAAATGGGCCTGATGAAAGGAAATTAGGTCACTTCGCTTGAGGGACTGGATGACTTCCTCGTCCGTATCGAGCTCCGCATAGGGATGCTCACCGTAGAGCGCCTCATAAAAATGGATCCGCGAGAGATAGTCCGGGTTGGCCAGATTCAGGTTGAGCCTGTCGAGCTCGCGACGCTTGAGCTTATCGAGTTCGGCCTGATCAAACGATGGATCAAAACCGATCTCGTCTAGGAGCGAGAGCACCTCCCCGAGATGCTCGCTTAAGGAACGAATGCGGATGCGCACCGAGTCCGGATCGCTCGAGATATGGAGTGAGGCGCCGAGATATTCGATCGCCTCGGCAAGTGCCTCCTGTGAGCGCTTCTTCGTTCCGAGTTCGAGCATTTTTGCCGTGAGCGTCGCGAGGCCGGCGCGATCCCGTGGCGCGTGCGCGTCACCGACGCGAAAGACGAGCTCGGCGTAGACGATGGGGAGTCCTTCGCTCGGCGCCGTCAAAATCTGAAGGCCGCTTTCGAGCGCTCGCGATTCGGTCTTCGGGAAATGCAGCTCACGCGGCTCTCCCGGCCCGGGCGGCGGAATGTGCACGG
>JAAZAH010000078.1 GCA_012514415.1 Sandaracinaceae bacterium | reverse complement strand
TCTTAAAGAAGCCCTCAGCTCACTCCGCGCAATCCGCAAGGAGCCGCCCGAGCGCGCTCTTCACTCCATCTCGGCCGTCGACCCTTTGAACCTCGTCGGCTTGATTGTCCCGGGCGAGCCCATCGCGCGACTCGCCAACAACCGCCTCCTTTTTCGAGGCGGAGAGCTCCTTGCTCGGCTCGAAGCGGGGCGCGTCGAGGTCGTCTCCCTACCCGACGATCTAAGCCCTTTCGATCTCGAGCGCGCCATCCTCCGAAATGCCGCAGCTGGGGCATTGATCCATCCACTTCAGGCGGGCTGATGCCCTTCATCAACGCTGAGGCGCGGAAAGCGCGCGAATTTCGGCGTCCCTCCGTGCGATCTCATCGCGCAGATCGCGCTCGCGTGCGGCCGCCTCGCGGATCTCATTTTCGAGGCTCGTCCGGACGGCCGTGATCGTCTGCTCAAGCGCCGAGATCCTCCCCTTGGCCTCTTCGAGATCGCCTCGAGTGCTCGCCAGCTCGTTCACAAGCTCGCTCGATCGATGGCGTTCGGCCTCAAGGCTCGCCTTTTCTTCGCTTAGCGAAGCCTGCGCCTCTTCGAGCTCGGCCTTTAAGCCGTCGCGCGCTTCTCGAGTGCGCCGCAGCTCATAGTTGAGCCGCCTCGTCGTCTCTTCATGCTGCTGCGCAAGGAGCGTGAGCTCACCTTCGGCGCGCGCCAATTTGGCCGCGAGCTCTTGCCGCGTAAGACGGCTCGATTGGTACGCCTCCTCGAGGCGCGCGATATCGGCCTCAAGCGCCCGGCTTGCCTCAAGGGCTTGGTCGAGATCTTCGCGGACGCGGGATGCCCGCTGTCTCGCCTCTTCGGCTCGGCTCCGCTCGAGCGCGGCGATCTCTCTTGCACGCTCGGCCTCAAGCCGCTGAAGATCTGCTTCCTTCGAGAGCGCGAACGCCGCCGCGCCAAAGAGTCCGACGAGCATCACGACGGTGGGGACGAGCCAGCGGAGCATGGCCACGGTCCTAGCGCGCCGCTCCTCTGGAGCGCTCAAAATCGCGAGCTCGCGGGCCAGCTCCTCCGCATCAGGACGCGCATCTGGAGCGAGGTTAAGCCAGCGCTCAAAATATGGCGCGAGGTAGGCGAGGTCCTCTCCTTCGGGAGGCTCGGGCGCGAAGCGCGCGCGGTATTTGATGAACGCGTCGACGGCGCCACCCGGGACGCCCTCCTCGGCCGAGGGACTCAGCGCATTTCGAAGGGCGAGCGCGAGCGAGAAGACGTCTGCTTTATTCGTAATGTGCGGCGGGTCGGGTTCGCGGGCAAAACGGGCGGCAATTTCCGGCGCAAAATAATTCGGAGTCCCCGCGAGAACATTCTCAGCATCCTTCGCCGCCACCCCGAGGTCGAGGAGCACAGGAAGGATCTCGCCATCTTCATCCTCGTGAAAGCGAGCGAGGAAGATGTTCTCGGGCTTGATGTCCTGATGACGGACGCCGCTTCGATGCATCGTCGCGAGCGCCTCGGCAAGTGGGACGAAGATCCGCTTCGCTTCCATTCGACTGAGCGGACCGCGACGGAGGCGCTCTCTCAGCGTCTCGCCACGATAAAAAGGCATCACAAAGAAGGCCCGGCCTTCATGCCAGCCGTGATCCTTGAACTGGACCACGGAGGGATGGCTCACGCTCGCGATAAGTCGCATCTCGCGGAGAGCGGCCTCGCGCGCCGCCTCGTCTGCGGCCGGTCGGCGAAAAAGTTTGAGCGCGACGATATGATCCGGAACTTCGAGATCCGCGGCGCGATAGACATCGGCGGATGCGCCGGCGCCGAGATGACGCTCGATGCGGTACCGGCCGGCGACCACGTCTCCATCCTTGAGGATCGGGGCTTTCCGGTTGGGAGGGCGGATGGAGCCTCGGAGGGCGAACGCCTCAAGGAGTGCTCCGCCCAGAGTGCCGCTATACGAGCCCGGATATTCGCCTAGGAGCGCGATCGCCCTCGATTCGACCTCGAGAAGGGTGGACTCGACCGCTTCCACGGGCTCGCCGAGGAGATAAGCGATCTCCTCATGACGAAGCCGACGCGTATGAACGAGCTCGGCGATCTCAAATTCACGCGCATCCAAGCTCGAACGAAGCTTGGCGAGCCCATTCAGATACGCGCGGCGGCTCCCCGATCGCCTCCACCAAACGGAATCGTCCGGCGCAAAACGAGGCTCGACGGCGCCCTTGAGCTCGACGCGTGCACGCGCAAAAAGCTTCGCCCGCGGGCCCGGCGGCGCAAGGAGGGTCTCATCCGACAGCATCTCCGTCTCGAGCCTCGTGAGAATTTCCAACGCTCGCTTCTCGTTCGTGCGGATGAAGAGATATTGATAGAGCCCGTCGCGACAATGACGAAAGACCCGCTCGAGCACGAGCTCAGGTGAACCCGGAGCGAAGCCGAGTGTATCGACCACGGAACGAAAAGCGAGCTCAAGCGTGCTCCCATAGCCCGCCTCGAGGACGCGGGGCTCCGAGAAGAGCGCGCGGGCGTCATGGCCGGATGCTTCGAGAGGATCCACTCGAATAAATTAGCGCATCGAGCGTCCGAATGCGCGTCTTTTCTCTGTCATCGGTGTGACGATGCGTCCTTCGCAGCTGGTTTGAGCAGCTGATCTGGATTTTCACGAGTCACTCGAAATTAACGGGTGAATCACGCGATCCTTGAGTGGTGCCGCGATCGCAAAACGGCGGCAGCGCGAGTTTTTCTCGTCTACACTGACTGGGATGCAGAAGAAGCGACCTGAGCCCTCCCCCGACCTTGGGCGCGAAAGTGCCGAGAGTAGACGACGCTTCCTTAAGGGCCTCGGCCTCGGGCTCCTTTATACCGCCTTCGGTGCGCCGCTCGCTTCGTGCGGCGCCTCACTGAGCGCGCGCCCCGCGACAAACGCGTTCGGAAGCGCGCGTTCACGTGCAAACACAATCTTCGCCGAGATCGAAGCGCTCGCTCGCACACGCGTCAAAGGTCCCCCGATCGGACCTCCCAATGTTCCAGACGGCCTCCTTGGGATCGATTTTGAGACCTATCGCACGCTAGGCTTCCGCTACGATCGCTCTCTTTTCCGAGACACCGAGAATTACATCGAGCTTCAGCTCTTTCACCAGGGGCACTATTACGGCCGAAAAGTCGCCATCCATCTCCACCGCACCGATGGGACTCGCGAAGAGCTCCGCTTCGATCCAACCCTCTTCAACTACGAGGGATCCTTCCGCGATCTCCCGGTCGAAGAGCTCGGTTACGCCGGACTTCGGCTCCACGCGCCAATCAACCGAGGCGACTATCACGATGAATTCCTCGTTTTCCTCGGCGCCAGCTATTTCCGCGCCATCGGGAAAGGACATATCTACGGTCTGTCCGGTCGATGTTATTGCATCGACACCGGTCTCGATAAGCCCGAAGAGTTCCCCGAGATCACAGCGCTTCATCTCGTCCGACCGGCGCCCAACGAGACCACAGCGTACATCGTCGCCGAGGTCCGGAGCGAGAGGAGCGAGGGGGCCTTCCTATTTGAGATTACGCCAGGTGAGGAGACCGTCCTCGAGATCGAAGGCGTGATTTTTCTTCGGAGCGAAGTTGGAAGCCTTGGCCTCGCGCCCCTCACGAGCATGTATCTATTTGGCGAGGAGCGTCCCGGTCGTTTTTCGGATCATCGCCCCGAAATCCACGATAGCGACGGGCTCTTTCTTCACTCAGCCGAAGGCGAACGCATTTTCCGCCGCCTGCGCAACCCGCGAAAGACCACCCTCTCCGCGTTTCGTCTCGATCATCCTCGGGGCTTCGGCCTTCTTCAACGCGACCGCTCGCCCATGAGCTATCTCGATCACCACGATGTCTACGAGCGACGGCCAAGCGGTTATGTCGAGCCGATCGAAGGCTTCGGAAGGGGCAGTGTGCGCCTCCTCGAATTCAGCACCGAGCTCGAATCCGACGACAATATCACGGCATTCTTCGTACCCGACGAGGTGACGCCCGAAACGCGCGTGAAATATCGCGTGCGTTTTTTGAGCGGTGAACCGCTCAAAGAAGCAGGCTTTCGTGTGGCGCGCTTTCGTCGTGGACTCCCGAAGCGCAACTTCAAGCCGATTGTCGACGGAACGCAGCTCGTCATCATTGATTGGGAGGGTGGAGCGTTGCGCGGTGCGGACGAGTACGAGCCCATCGTATCGGCGGAAGGCGCAAGCGTCGAGGATGTTCGTCTCATCCCTGTCCCCGAGCTTGGCGCCCTCCGAATGGAATTTATCGTGCGCTTCGATGGCGAAGCGCCAGCCGAGCTTCGAGCCTTCATTCGACACGGCGAAGGCGCGTACTCCGAGACCTTCAGCTATTTGCTCGAGCCCGGCTTCGAGGATTGGCGTGATGAGCCAGATGCGGGTTGATGCACAAACACCTCGCTTCCGCGTGATGGCAAGAGCACAGGATCGAGTACACAGTTGAGGTGCGGCTCATGAGCGGTGGAACACACGGCGATAGGGGCCTCGATTCGCCCCGAAGCTTTCTCGAATACGCCTCGAGCCGTGCAGAAGAGCGAGCGAAGAATGCGAAGTTGGGCCGCGTCCAAGCGTACCTGAGCGCGATCGCTCCGATCGGCGCCGCGCGCGTCCGAGTACGCGCCGCGCATCTCATCCAAGAGCTCCCGGAAGATGCCCCACCCGAAGACGCCGTCGCTCTTGCTCAAGCGCGCGTCGGCGAGTTCTGGGAGGCGGCTTTTGGGACGAGCGATACAGGCGATCTCGCCGCGCGACGCGCAATCGCGCGTAAGCCTGACGCTTTTCTCGATCGGGATCCCCAAGCCCTCAGCGAAATGCGCCGACTCTATGAGAGCTTTTCGGTGGAGGCGGATCTCGTGCCTCAGCCGATGGCCCCGTCGAGGCTCCGGGCTCTCGTCGGCATCCTCCCTTCGTGGCTGCTTGGCGCAGCCGCCGCCACCCTGCTCTTCTCCATCACCAGCGGTCCGATCCTTCACCGGATTCCTTGGTCGGTTCTCCTCGGCATCCTCCTCGCCCTCCATTCCAACGCCACCACGCTCGCGCTTCTTGGAGTCTTTGGCCGCGTGCGGAGAGCGCAGGAGAAAGAGCGCGCAGACGGATCAAGCGCGAAGGAGCCGCTCTCGCTTCCCGATACGGCCATCGTCATCCCGATTTATCACGAAGATCCGAAGCGCGTGTTTTCGTCCGTCGGAGCGATGCGCGACGCCCTTGAGCGGACGCCCCACGCCGAGAGCTTTACGTTCTATGTGCTGTCGGATACGCAAGATCCCTTCGTCGCCGCCGACGAAGAGCGGGCCTGGCGGAGGCTCGCGGCCGTCCCCCGCTCGGTCATCCCCGTCTACTACCGAAGGCGTCCCTCCAACACCGGAAAAAAGGCGGGAAACATTGCCGAATTTGCTGTCCGAAATGAGCAGCGCTTTCGCTATATGATCGTGCTCGATGCCGACAGTCTGATCGGCCCTGGGACCATCCTCGAGCTGGTCAAACGCATCGACTCGAACTCTCGGCTCGCGCTTCTTCAAGCGCCGAACGATCTCCGAGGAGGCGAGACCATCTACGCGCGCGCACTTCAATTTGGACACGCGCTCGCTGGGGGCATCCTCCTGCGCGGACTTTCGCGCTGGAGCGGCGGAAATGGGAACTATTTCGGGCACAACGCCGTCATCCGACTCAGTGCGTTTGTCCGTTCGTGCGGGCTTCCGAAGCTCGCAGGGGCGCCGCCGCTCGGCGGGCCGATCCTAAGTCACGATTTCGTCGAAGCCGCCCTTCTTTGCCGGAGCGGGCATGAGGTGCGTTTCGCGCACGATCTCGGCGAAAGTTACGAAGAGCCGCCGCCAAGCCTCGAGGACTATCTCACGCGCGATCGCCGCTGGTGCCAGGGGAACCTTCAGCACCTTCGCCTCGTCACGGCAGAGGGGCTCACGACGCTGAGCCGGATTCACCTTCTTTACGGCGCGCTCGCCTATCTCGCCTCTCCGCTCTGGTTTGCCTTCCTCATCCTCGGTGCGCTCTCGCCTTTCGTCGGTGTCACGATCGACGATCCGCGCCTTGCCCTCGCGCTCACTTTGGGGGCGTTCGGGCTCCTCCTCTTCCCGCGCGTTATCGCCACCCTCCACGCGATTTTCACGCGGCGAAAGGAGTTTGGTGGACTGCTCCGTCTACTCTCGAGCGTCGGCATCGAATTCCTTGTCTCGGTGCTTCTTGCGCCGATCATGATGTTTGCGCAGAGCCAATTTGTCTTCGAGATCCTTTCGGGCCGCACCGTGAGCTGGGGAACTCAATCGCGAGATGGTTCCGGATCGTCGAATCTCTTCGACCCGCGGCTGATGATCATCTTCTTTTCTGGAATCGTCAGCGGAGTCCTCTTGATGTGGAGTTCGGAACTTCTCGCGCTCTTACTCGCGCCGATTTGGATCCCTTGGGTCCTCGCTCCGCTACTGTCACGGCTCCTCACGCACCAAGGGTTGAGCCGGGCGTTTCGGCGGCTCGGGCTCCTCCGCGTTGGGACGGAGACGGCTCCCCCACCGATCATTCAAAGCGCCGAGCGACTGCGCGATTATTTTCATCCCGATGAGACCTCGAGATTTCGCGATATCGTGCTCGATCCTGCGCTGAACGCGCGCCGAAGACAGGATCTCGAGGCAAGCTCCCCGCGTGAGCTGACAAGCGAAGAGCGCGCGCTCATCGAAAAGCTCGAGGAGCGAGTGCTCTCGCGAGGGCCGGCGGCGCTTTCGTCCGAAGAACGCGCGCTCCTTCTAAACGATGCGCAGGCCCTGGCGAGACTTCACCGAGAGGGATGGAAACGCTGGCCCGTCGAGTCCTGGGATCTTCCGCGACCCATGCACGCTGAATCGCGCGAACGCTGAAGTCTCCCCTTGAAGTCCCCACGGAGAGGAGCTCCGCAAGTGATCTGCGACGGTGTGACATCCGGCTACATGTAGGAATCTTGCCGGATTTTTGCTGAATCCCGCGCAATTTTGGATGCCTCCGAGGGTCGATCGGCCCGTGACGCACGCGCACGGGAAATCATGCGGAGGAAATCATGCGCAGCCTGCTCGCCATCTCGGCGCTCTCACTTTCTCTCTTTGCCATCTACACGCTCAGCCAACCTTCGTCGGCCGAAATCGCGCTCGAATCCAATGAGGCGCTCATGTCGATCATCGAGGAGTCGCTCCGCGGAAATGCGCTCTATTCGGCGGCTCGCCATACGCCCTTTCGCTTGACCGGTTCGGTGGTGCGCGGTGAGCGGAGCACAGAGCAAGGGCGAGCCGTTTATCGCTGCGAGGTGAGCCTCATTTTGATGGAGAGACGGACCGGCGCGGTGAAGGCCTTGCTCACTGGCCGCGCCTCGGGCTCCGGACCACGGGTGGATGAGCTCGAGGAGAAGGTTCTCCGTTCCGCCGTCCGGACCGCCCTCCGGCGACTCGAGACACTCGAGCTGAACCGCTCCTGAGATCGACCCTCGGCGCGACTCCCCACGCCGCATTTTTTTGAGACGGGGGCGAAGGCGGAGCGGAGGACTCCGGCCTTACGTTCCCTCGGGGAGGATGACCACAACCTCGGGGGCGAGGGTCCCATTGGGAAAAGCCGAGCCGAGCAAGCGGAGCGCGCTTCCAGCGAAATCACTCGCATGAGCGCGCATCACGACGCCGCAGCGCTCGGTCGCGCAGAATGGACGCATCGAGACTCCGATCGGCGATCCCTCATAGTGCGCGGCATGTCGGCGCCACAAGAACTCCATCTCTCCCGGTCGAGGCTCGGATTCGGCGGCCTTCGCGCGGCGGCGAGTGGGCGCAGTCTTCCTCCCGCCGATCTGAAGAAAGCGAATCCGCATGGCGTCTTGTTGAGTGTAGAGCTCGATCTCGGTGGTTCCTCCTTCGCCCTCGCCCTCCTTAAGCGATCCGCAGCTCACGGCCCCGCGCCCCTCGCATCCGTC
>JAAZAH010000077.1 GCA_012514415.1 Sandaracinaceae bacterium | reverse complement strand
TCGTCCTGATTTTCGAGGTTGGTCGTCGGCGGGATGATCTTGCGGTTCAGCGTCTCGACGCAAGCGATGGCCTCTATCGCGCTCGCCGCGCCCATGCAATGACCGATCATGCTCTTGAGGCTCGTCACCGGAACGCGGCGGCCTCCGAAGAGATCATTGATCACCTTCGATTCGATCACGTCATTTGCCGGGGTACCGGTACCGTGCGCGCTGATATGGTCCACCTCATCGAAGCCGAGCCCGCTTCCCACGACGGCAAGGCGCATGGCTTCTTTACATCCCTCTCCTTCCGGATGGGGACGCGTGATGTGGTAAGCGTCGCAGGCGAGTCCGAGGGCACCCACCTCCGCAAGCGGACGCCCACCGCGCCGAACAAGCGACTCTTCCGACTCGAGGATGAGGATTCCGGCACCTTCACCGATGAGGATCCCATCGCGCTCCCGATCAAAGGGGCGGACCTTCTCTTGGGCCATGGCGCCCAGCCGCGCGAAACCTGCGTACTGCAGCTTTTCAATGACCTCGCTCGCGCCCGTAATCACGATATCGGCCCGGCCTCGGCGGATCTCGCGAGCGGCGATTCCAATCGCGTAATTGCCAGCCGCACAGGCGGCGGGGAGCGTCTCAATGGCTCCACGCGCACCAAGCGAACGAGCAAGCTGAGCTGGGAGGTTCCCCGTACCATAACGCGGTGCGAGCTCCTTTGAGATGGCATGCCGCCCTTCATGCGCCCAGGGCCGAAGGAGCTCACCGAGGATATTCGCCTCGCCCATGGTCGTGCCGAGAATCACGGAGACGCGCGCGGGATCGGCGAACTTGTCGAGGCCCGCGTCGCGGAGCGCGATCCGTGCCGCCCCAAGGGCGTACTCACCGCAGCGGCCGATGCGCGCGCGCTCGACCCTCGTGAGGTGATCGGCGGGAACAAAACCCTGAACTTCGCATCCAAGGTGACGATCCAGCTGGCTCGTATCGAACCTCTCAATCGGCCGAACCCCCGAGACTCCGCGCAATAATGCGTCAAAAACCTCGCGATTTCCGATGCCGATCGGCGTGACGGCGCCCACGCCGCTGATGAAAACGCGCTTCATGGCTGGGCACTCTTTAGCAGCCGTTCCACTTTGATTCCACGTGCGGGGTCGAAAATGCTCTCTCTTGACTATTTCCGAAGAACGCGAACAACTACGCCTCAGTCATGTCTCGCCCAACTCCAAACGACCTTGTGCAAGCCATCCGTGAACTTCCTCGCGATCCCGATCGGGGGTTCACTTTCATGGGATCGGACCGGAAAGAGCGTTTTCTCTCCTTCGCGGAGATGGAGCGTGAGGCCAAAAGGCGCGCCGCGCTCCTCGCCGAACTCGACCTGCCCAAGGGCTCCCGGATCGCGCTGGTCCTGCCGCAGCCCTATGATTTCGTCCTTTCGTTCTTGGGCGCGGTCTTCGGTGGTTATGTCCCGGTCCCTGTCTATCCCCGCGCGAGCTTCAAGAACGCCGACGGATACATCGACACCTTATCGCACATTGTGAGCGCATCGGGTTCGCGCGTCGTTCTCGCCGCGAGCGGAAATCTCCCGGTCATTGAGAAACTCCGCGAGCGCGAGATCGACCAGCCCGTCATCGCCAACGTCGAAGAGATTTTCGCCGAAGGACGCGAGGGCGGACCTTTCCGCGATCCAGCGCTTTCGCCGGACGATCTTTGCTTTCTCCAGTTCACGAGCGGCAGCACGTCAAAGCCGAAGGGCGTGATGGTGACGCATCGGAACCTCATCGCCAATACGACCTCCTTCCTTGGGCCCCATGGGCTCAACCGCCGCGATGACGATCTCGCCGTCAGCTGGCTCCCGCTTTTCCACGACATGGGCCTCATCGGCTTCGTCCTCGGCCCCCTCGTCTGCAATATCAATGTCTACCTTATGCCCACGGAGATCTTCGCCCGTGCGCCGAAGCTCTGGCTCGAGACCATCTCGGCGCGGAAGGCGACAATCACGTACGCGCCGAACTTCGCCTATCAGCTCGCCATCAAGCGCATGAAAGAGCGCGATATCGAAAAACTCGATCTATCGACGCTTCGCGTCGCCGGATCGGGAGCCGAGCCGATCCGTGCCGCCACGCTTCTTCAATTTGCCGAGCATTTCGGTCCGGCAGGATTCCGCGAGGAGGCGTTCTTGCCGAGCTACGGCATGGCAGAGAGCACCCTAGCCATCACCTTCCATGAGCTTGGGACCAAACTCCGCATCGATCGCGTCAGCGCGAAAGCGATGCGTGAGGGACGCGCCGAACCCGCCAAAGACGGTGAAGAAGCGCTCGAGATCGTTGGGTGTGGACGCCCCTTCCCTGGGCATGATCTTCGCATCGTCGACGAAAATGGTCAGGACGTCGGCGAGCGCATCGTCGGCGAGGTCCTCACGCGCGGGCCGAGCGTCACCTCGGGCTACTTCCAAAACGAGGAGGCGACGCGAAACGCGTTCATGGGCGATTTTCTTCGCACCGGCGATCTCGCCTATATGGCCGACGCGTATATCTACATCTGCGGGCGAGTTAAAGATTTGATCATCGTGCGGGGTGAAAACCATTACCCCCAAGACATCGAGTGGCTCGTCGGTGATCTCGAAGGAGTGAGGCGTGGCAACGTGATCGCATTCTCCACCGTGGTCAATGATGTGGAGGAGCTGGTCGTCGCCGCCGAAGCCAACTCGACCGACGCCGAAAATCTCCGCAGAACCATCCCCGTCGCAGTCGTCGAGGAATTTGGGATCCGGCCACACCATGTGGCGATTGTTCCGCTCGGCACGCTCCCCAAAACCTCGAGTGGCAAGGTACAACGGCAGAAGGCGCGTCTTCTCTATGAAGACGGCGCCCTCGCCGAGCACGCCTGATTCGGCTATGGAAGGCCTAGGCCGACTCTGAGTAAACCAGCGGTCAAATAAAGGAAGTGAACGCAATGAGCGATGATTTGAAAGAAAAGATCCGCGAGATCATCAGCGAAGTCGCAGAGCTCGACGAAGTGCCCGATGACGCCGCGTTCAAAGATCTCGGCATCGACAGCATGATGGCCATCGAGATCGTCTCGGAGATCGAGCGCGAGTATAAACTCGTGATCCCCGAAGAGGAGCTGGCCGATATCGTGGACCTCAACTCAGTCTACGATAAAGTCAAAGCCAAGCTCGCTTCCTGAGGTGCGGCGGTCGCGCTCAGAGCGGCCAGTGTCTGCCTTGGGGGAGGAAGAGCGAGGTGCGCTCGAGGAGGTCCTGAGGAAGCCGCTTTGACACGAGCTCCCGGATCGCCTCGGGAGAATGCGCCTGACTGAAATGCATCAGAACAAGGTGCTCATTTTCGAGGCGATGCGCGTAGATCAGCAGATCCTCGATGTGGATATGCCCGCCCTTATGCGCTTCGGAGGGCGGCTTTCGCGCGTCGAGGAACGTGCATTCGAGGATCAACACGCGGCTCTTCAAGATGCGCGGTTCGTGGTCGAGGACGCGGGCGAGCGTATCGGTGGCGTAGGCGATCTCGCTCCGATCCACCTCTTCGAAGAGCGCGGCTCCGCGCTCCTCGCGAAGCTGGCGGATCTCATGTCCTTGGAGCCCCTGGTATTCGGCCTTTAGCTTTTGCACTCGCCGAAAGAGCTCGAATCCAAGCGAGGGGATGCTGTGAAAGGTCCGGAAGGCGCGCACCCACAGATCACCCTGGAGCTGGATCTCATCGCCGGGCTCCATCGGCACCGCATCAATGCTGAGATCGTATCGCTGAAGCTTTTGAAAAGCGTGGATCGTCTCGAAGAACGGGCCTTCGATCGCCGCCGGAAAAAAGATCTTCGGAGGAGGCTTTCCGTAAAGTCCCCTCGCCCCAAGGAGCGTCCCAAGGGCGCCGAGGTGATCGGCGTGGCCATGACTGATGAAGATCGTATCGGCGGAGAGAAAGCCCCGCGAAAAATACCCAACATCAAAAAGAAGGCCGAGCTCTTCGACCTGGATGGCCGTGTGAATGCCGCCGAGTGAGGTGCCTCGGAGGCTATAAGGGCCCACCTTGAGCCGGATCATCATCCTGCTTCGCCGTCAGGCGCCTCCTCGCGCGGTCGGCCGAAGATCCTCGAGCCCGGCGGGACCGAATGCGTAAGCCAAACATTGCCGCCGATGACGCTTCCCTTGCCGATGACCGTATCACCACCATGGACGGAAGCGCCCGCATAAACCGTCACCCCGTCTTCGAGCGTCGGATGGCGCTTTCGCTTGTCTTTATCGCGAGGGACGGAGAGCGCGCCAAGCGTGACACCTTGGTAGAGCTTGACGTCGTTGCCGATGACGGCTGTTTCGCCGATGACGACACCGGTTCCGTGATCGATGAAAAAGCGTTCGCCGATGACGGCGCCAGGATGGATGTCGATCCCGGTTTCAGCATGCGCGGTCTCGCTCATGATGCGCGGAATGAGGGGAACGCCGAGCGTCAAAAGCTCATGCGCAATTCGGTAAGTCGTCACGGCCTGGATGCTTGGATAGCTAAAGACGACCTCTTCGATGCTGCTCGCTGCCGGATCTCCATGGTAGGCGGCGAGGGCGTCGCCGTTGGCGAGCTCTCGAAGACGAGGAATGCGGCAGAGGAACTCCCGCATCGTCCGCTCGGCAAAGCATTCGGTATACGGACCGCTCCGCCCCGTCGTCTGTTCGTAGCTCACCGCACGCTCGATCTGCTCCACAAGGATCTCTTCGGCCGCGTAGAGATGCTTTGAGAGCTCGTGACGAAGATTTTCGGAGGTGAGGCGGCGCGTGCTGTAGAACCCGATGAACAGCGACGCCCGAAGATGGGCCAAGGCCTCTTGGACGCGTCGCGCGTTGGGGAGCGCCACGACGCCGAGGTTGTTAATCTCGAGATCGCTACTGTAGCTCTCGACCACCGCATCGATCGCGCGTTCAATATTTTTGTGGCGCTCTTCCATCTTCGCCATGCTGCTTTCGTAGCACGGATTTTGCGAGAATACCCACCGCGCTCTCAAGCCCCCGACTCCGCGGGAATCGACGGCTGAAAAGACACGCAAAAGGAGGCTTCTAAAGAAGTTTCATAAGTCACCACGACCACCCTTCCCCGTGGTGCACTCACAAGCCGCGCGCGGACTCGAGTCGGGCCCGAGTCGACAAGGCGGCACTGACGGGTCCCGCCGCCGAAGCCTCCGGCTCGAACACGCTCATGTGGAACGCACCCTCGCTCAATGCTAAAGCAAGAGCGCGCTCCGTGAAGCGTGGACCGGGGCTCATCCCGGCCGCGACCGAAAGAGCAGAGACACCATGAGCGACACCAAGGGTTCCTCCAGAAGCCCCGCGCGAAGGCCGATGACCGTTCCGCGCCTCCTCGAGAAGAAGGCGAGGGGCGAAAAAATCAGCGTGATCACCGCATACGACGCGACCTTCGCTCGCATTTTCGACGATGCCGGGGTCGACGTCCTCCTGGTCGGCGATTCGCTTGGCATGGTCATCCAAGGGCGAGACTCGACACTTCCCGTCACCATGGACGAGATGATCTATCACGGCGCGGCCGTCGCACGGGAAAGCCGCTACGCGCATCTCGTCGTCGATCTTCCCTTCATGAGCTACCAGCCGAACGTCGAGCTCGCCCTAAAGAACGCCGGCCGACTGCTCTCCGAGGGTGGTGCCCACGCGGTGAAGCTTGAAGGCGGCGCCGAGATCGCACCTACGATCGCGAAGATCGTCAGCGCCGGCATCCCGGTGATGGGCCACGTCGGGCTCACGCCCCAAAGCGTCCACGCGATGGGCGGATTCCGCGTCCAAGGAAAAACGCGCGAGGCCGCCAACCGCGTGCTCGAGGAGGCACGCGCCGTGGCCGAGGCGGGCGCCTACGCCATCGTCCTCGAAGGAATCCCCAACGACCTCGCGCGCGAGATCACCGAAGCCATCGACATCCCCACCATCGGGATCGGGGCGGGGCCGCATTGCGATGGTCAGGTCCTCGTCTCGTACGATTTGCTCGGCCTCACGCCGACGCTCCGTCCGAAATTCGTCAAACGATATGCGGAGCTCTTTGACGCGGCGAAGCGCGCCACCGAGACGTACGTCCGCGAGGTCGAGGAAGGGAGCTTTCCGAGCGCCGAATATACCTTTGGCGAAATCCGTTCCGAAAACGGATCGGAGGAGCCGGCGGAAAAAGGAGACTCGGAGACCGCCCCCCAAAAAGGAAAAGGGTACGGACCGCGATGAAACCGACCGTTGTCCGGGAAAAAGAAGAGCTGCGCCGCTTTTGCAACGAGGCGCGAGCCCAAGGAAAGCTCGTCGGCTTCGTCCCTACGATGGGCGCGCTTCACGAGGGGCATCTTTCGCTCATGCGCGAAGCCAAGCGCGCGGGCGCCGATTTCGTGGTCGTCTCGATCTTCGTCAATCCCATGCAATTCGGCGCAAACGAGGACCTGGATCGTTACCCTCGAACCTTCGAGGCCGATCTCGAGGCCTGTGAGCGTGAAGGCGTCTCGCTCGTCTTCGCTCCGACAAATGAAAGCATGTATGGGCCCAATTTCGAGAGCCACGTAGAGGTCGAGTCGCTCACGCTCCCGCTCGAGGGCGTCCACCGCCCGGGGCATTTTCGCGGAGTCACGACCATCGTGGCCAAGCTCTTCAACCTCCTCGGGCCCTGCCTCGCTGTTTTCGGAAAAAAAGACCTCCAGCAAGCGCTCATCATCGAGCGGATGGTCGCCGATCTCGACATGCCGGTCGAAATCATCCTCGCTCCGACAGCACGCGAAGCCGATGGTCTCGCCCTCTCCTCCCGCAATCGCTATCTGAGCGCCGAAGAGCGCGAGCGCGGGCTTTCGATCTCACGCGGACTCCGTGCGGCATATGATGCCTTTCATCAAGGTGAACGCGATGTCGCGCGGCTGAGCGCGCTGGTCCGCGAGGCGATTGAGCCGCACGCCGACTCGATCGACTACGCGGCCGTCGTCCATAAAGCGAGTCTCACGGCCGATGGCGACAACGCAGACGACCTCGTCGGAATCGTCGCAGCAAGATTCGGCAACACGAGGCTCATCGATAATTGTATCTTCGCCGAGGATAGGCGTCCCTGAATGTCACGCCTCTCTTGGGAGGGATACGAATGAAGAGCCCCGAGAACATCCAACTCCGAATCGAGCAGCTCCGCGACATTGGACTCTTCGGCGGGCTGGATGACGAAACGCTCGAGATCCTGCGCGAAAACCTCCCGCTTGAGCGCGCCGAAGTCGGCGAGGACATCGTCCGCGAGGGTGAGAGCTCCCAAGAGATGTACATCGTGATTGCCGGCGAGCTCGAGGTGCTCAAGCGGAACCACGAAGACGGGAAAGAGGTGCGCGTCGCACTCATTGGCACCAACGACTGGTTTGGTGAGATGACGATCCTCGAATTTCAACCGCGATCTGCGACCGTCCGCGCCGTCGCGCCCTCGCTCCTGCTGAAAATGACGGCGTCGCACGTCGAAACATTCCTTTACCGCCGCGATCTCCGGGCTTATGCGATCTTCGTAATGAACATCGCCCGTGAACTTAGCCGGAGACTTCGCGTGGCGGACCGCATCATCGCTCAGGTCGTCACGACGATGCACAACCTTGCCGAAGATCCCCACGCGCGCCGCCCCGTCGCGGATTGAGCGGCGCTCGCTGCGTGCGCGCCAGTTTAGCCTCTCGCATTGACCGGTGGCGTTGTCTTCGGGACCTCCGCCCGCGGAAGGAGAAGTTCAACGCTCCCGAAGCGACTCGAGAATGATCGCCGCCGTCTCCTCGATGGCGCGATTTGAGACATCGATCACGAGCCACTCGGGGTTCTTGCGGAAGATCTCGTGCGCATAGTCGAGCTCGGCGCGCACATGATCGCGGAGGCCGTAGCTCGCATCTTCGGGCATCCCAAGCTGCTTCAGGCGCTCTTGGCGAATGCGAATGAGGATCTCGGGATCGATCGTAAGGCCGACAACGCGCCCGGCACGTGCGCGGAAAAGCTCGGGCGGTGGTTCGACGCCTAGGACAAGCGGGATGTTCGCGACGCGAAAGCCGCGCCCGGCGAGATAGGTCGAAAGCGGCGTCTTGCTGGTCCGGCTCACGCCCGTCAGGACGATGTCGGCCTTGGCGAGGTTCCGTGGCTCTTTTCCATCGTCGCTCTTGACCGCAAATTCGATCGCCTCGACACGACGAAAATAGTCTTCGTCGAGGGGGAGCTCTAGCGATGGGCGATTGAGCGGGTCCGCGCGGAGAAAGGAGCTGATCTTGCCGATCAGCGAGCCAATC
>JAAZAH010000076.1 GCA_012514415.1 Sandaracinaceae bacterium | reverse complement strand
GATGAGCGTGCCGTTACCAAAAGCCGCCTCGGCCTCGCGCCGCGCAGAGGCGATGCCCTCCTCGAGCTCCTCCTCACGCCGCACGAGCTTCATGCCCTTTCCGCCTCCGCCCGCGCTCGCCTTCAGCAGCAGCGGGAAGCCGATCTCGAGCGCCTTCTCCCTGAGATTCGCCGGATCTTGATCGGCGCCATCATAGCCAGGGATGACGGGGAGCCCGCTCTTTTCGGCGATGATCTTCGCCTCGCGTTTTAGGCCCATCGCGCGGATGGCCTCAGGCGTCGGTCCGATAAAGATCACGCCGGCCTTTGCGCAGGCCTCGGCGAACTCTGCGTTCTCGGAGAGGAAGCCAAAGCCCGGATGGATGGCGTCGGCGCCCGCGCGCTTCGCCGCCTCGATGATCTTGTCACTGACAAGATAGCTCTCATTGCTGGGCGCGGGGCCGATAAGGATCGCCTCGTCTGCCTCTTGAACAAAGGGCGCGTCTGCGTCCGCCTCGGAGTGCACCGCGACGGTCTCGATACCGAGCGAGCGGCAGGTGCGGATGATGCGCGAGGCGATCTCCCCGCGGTTGGCGATGAGGATCTTGCGGATCGTCTTCATGGCAAACTCCTAGTGGCGGAAGACGCCGAATTCCATGGTCCCTTGGACCTTCTGGTTGAATGCGGCCGACAGAGCGAGGGCGATGACGGTCCGCGTGTCTCGTGGATCGATGATGCCATCGTCGAAGAGCCGCTCCGTCGCAAAGAGCGGATGGCTCTGATCGTCGATCGTCTTCTCCGTGATCATCTTCATCATCATGAGCTTCTGCTCGTCGACCTCTTCACCGCGTTTCGCGGCGGCGTCGCGCTGGATGATATCGAGCACGCCCGCGAGCTGCTTCCCGCCCATCACGGCGATGCGATGGTTCGGCCAGGTAAAGAGAAAACGCGGCTGGTAGCTCCGGCCATTCATCGCGTAGTTCCCCGCCCCAAAGCTCGCGCCCGTCATGATGGTGATCGAGGGAACGGTCGAGTTCGAGACCGCGTTGATCAGCTTCGCGCCATTCTTGATGATGCCCTCTTGCTCGTATTTCGTCCCGACCATGAAGCCGGTCGTGTTCTGAAGGAAGAGAAGGGGCGTATTGATCTGATTGCAGAGCTGGATGAACTGCGCGCCCTTATTGGCCGACTCGCTAAAGAGCGTGCCGTTATTGGCGAGGATACCCACCGAATAGCCGTGAATCTCCGCCCATCCGCAGATGAGCGTTCGCCCATAGAGCGGCTTGAATTCGCTAAAGCGCGAGCCATCGACGATACGCGCGATGATCTCACGTTGATCGAAGGGCACGCGAATATCCGATGACGCGATTCCGAGCAGCTCCTCGGGATCGTAGATCGGCTCATCGAACTCACCGACCGGCGTCTTCGCGGGCTTTTCGAGCTTGAGATGCGAGACGATCTCGCGACCAAGCCGAATCGCGTCGAGCTCATCTTCGGCGAGATAATCCGAGACGCCGCTGATCGTCGAGTGCATCTCGGCGCCGCCGAGCGTCTCATGATCGG
>JAAZAH010000075.1 GCA_012514415.1 Sandaracinaceae bacterium | reverse complement strand
TCTTAAAGATCGCGTGACGAGCCCTGGCGGGACGACGATCGCGGGGATTGCCGCGCTCGAGCGAGGCGGGTTACGTGGGACGGTCATCGATGCCGTCGATGCCGCCACGGCGCGCTCAAAGGAGCTCGGCTGAACGCGTCCCTTCAAGTGGCCACTCTTGAAGGACGCCGTGCTCTCGAAGAAGAGCAATCGTGAGAGAAAGCGGGAGACCCACGACCGTCCCGTACTCGCCCTCAATGCGTTCGATGAGCCCTCCGCCAAGCCCCTGAACGCCATACGAGCCCGCCTTATCGCGGCCCTCGCCCGAGGCGATGTAGCGACGAATCTCCCCTTCCTCGAGCGCACGGAAGCGCACCTCGGTCACGCTCACTGTGGCGCCGAGGAGTTTGCCCTCGAGCGCGAGCGCAAGACCCGTCACCACCCGATGGGTCCGAGCCGAGAGTTGGGAGAGCATCTCGAACGCCTCCTCATCATCCCGAGGCTGCTCGAGGATGCATTCGTCCACGACGACGATCGTGTCGGCGCCCAGCGCCGGGTGGGTGGTGCGCCGGCTGACGTCGAGGGCTTTTTCAATGGCGAGCCTTTCGGCATAAGCCTCGGCCGGCTCGCCCTCTCGTCGCGTTTCCTCGACGCTGCTCGGCTTTATCCGATGCGGTATGCCGAGCTGCTTGAGAAGTACGCTCCGTCGAGGCGAGCGCGAAGCGAGGATAAGCGTCTCCTTCATCGTCTCCATTCCTTCGGCGGCGAGGGACTCGAGCTAGGCTCCTAGAGCTCGCCGCGCTCTTCGAGATAGCGCTGGTAACGAGCGAGGTACGAGCGCCCCACCTGTTCGTGGTCGAGGCCCACGCATTTGGCGTACTCAGTCACGAAGCCGCGGACATAGACCGGAGCGGGAAGGCGCGAAAATTCATCTGCCTCGATGTTTTTGAGGTGAGTGATGGAGATCTTCGTCCGCTCGGAGATGGAGCGAAGCTCGATTCCTTCCGCAATGCGGACGGTGCGGAGGAGCTCGCCCGTATACTCGGTATCGGCGTGAATGGGTGGGCGCTCCGGACGCTCGCCCAAGAGCTCCTCTTCGATGATCTGAGGCATCGGCGGCTCTTCGCCCGTAAAGACGCTCTTTTCGTAAGGACGTCGACGCGCAGGATCGAGCAGAACGTCATATGCCTCCTCGAGCCGGATGCGAAGAACTTCGAGCCCCTCGGAGTCGAAGAGCCCATAGACCACCATCGCCTGAGGATCGAAAATCTCTCGAGCGCGCTTGTATGCTCGGCGGATCTCCTCGTCCGAGGCGCCGCGCTCCACCTCGAGGAGATCGTGATGGGTATGCGGCGGCGCGGTCCGAAGCGGTCGCTCGAGCGCGCGCCCAGCAAGAATGGAGAGGAGGCGCCGCGCGAGCTTCTCAATGCTTCGGCTTGCCTTCGTCCCGGGACTTTCGATGAGCAGCGGCCGCCGCGTCCGCACACACGTCCAAGCCGTATCGTCGTATTCGATGTATCCAAGCGGCTCGATCCGAAGGCCAAAGCGGCGCAGGGCAGCGCTTCGCATCTGCTGCCCGATCTCGAGATCGGCACGCACGCGCGCTTGGTTCACAAGGAGGTGGAAACGGAACGACTCCATCTCCTCGCGCATGATGGTGGCGAGAGATTCGTGGCGCTCCTCGCCGAAGAGGAGGATATCGAGCGCCGGCGGGGCATGTCCGAGCTCCGACTCGATGGCGACGCGAAGCGGTGCGAGCGACTCGCGCTCGAGCCGTGCGCTGAGCCGCGACCAAAAGAGCTCACGGATGAAGCGATACGTCTGCTCCATCGAAGTCGGTTCGGGTGCGGCGATGAAGAGGCTGAGATCGGCCTTTTCGTAAAGCTCAAGCAGACTCGGATCGACCCCGGATCCGAGGTCAACAACGATGTAATCGGCCGCCTGCTCCCGCAGGCGATCGTAGAGGCGTGCGCGCAGGGATCGCTCTCCCCGCCGCTCGTTCTCGCCGCGATACCCATCATCGAGCCGCGCATGGAGAAGGGAGAGGTTCGGAATCGGAGTGACGATGGGCTCATCGTAAGAAGGCACATCGGGCGCCGCTCGCCTGCCGAGCGGCCGCTTTTTTTCATCTTCCGGCAGCTCGTCTTCGAACGGCATATCGAGCGCCGGCTCCTGTTCCGCAAATGTCACACGACGAAATTCAGGCTGCGGCGGCGAAAAATGGCCTAGCGGCCCCGGAGGGTCGAGCCCGAGCAGCGTGTGAGCGTTCGCTCCCGCCTCATCGGCGTCGACAAGGAGGACTTTTCGGCCAATCGTCGCGAGATAGAGCGCGAGATTCGCTGCGATGAGGCTCTTGCCCACCCCGCCTTTCGCGCCCGAAACCGCCAAGATGCGCGGCTCACGCTCAGTCGCATCTCGTTGTCCCTCGCGCTTGCTCTCGCTCTGTTCCATCGTTCAGCGAACCTGCTTCTAGCGGATCGATCGTGGAGGATCCCGCAGATCGGAATTCAGCATCCAACAGCGCTCTTATCAGCGCAAAAAACTCAAAGCAAATGCGTTGGGCATGAAGCGCTCCTCTCGGACCGATAGAGTAGGTATGGAGAAGAAGGAGCTCGGTGCCCTAGGGGAGCAGCTCGTCGCCGAATATCTCATCCGGCGAGGGTACACGCTCGTTGAGCGAAACCTTCGGCTCGGCCCGCTCGAGCTCGACCTCGTGGCGCGACAAGGGGAGCGACTCATCGTCTGCGAAGTGAAGACGCGCACGCGTCTCGGCGCAAGCGATCCACGCGCGGGTTTTTCCCCAAAAAAACTCGAGCGGATCTACGAGGCGACGCTCCGCTACGTGCACGAGAGCGCTCCGCCATTCAGCGAGTTGCGGATCGACGCGGCGCTCGTATTCGTTGATCTAAGAGCCCGGCGCGCAAAGATCCGCTACCTCGAAGGCGTTTTCTGATGGCGAGCGCCATGATCCGGAGGGCGCGGCGATCGAGGCGCTTCCCGGCTCGATGAAGGAGCCTCGCGCGGTCGGGACTCGCCCTCTTGAGCATCCCCGCGGGGTTGTTCGCCCGCTTGAGGATTGGATGCGGAGGATCCCTGCGCTCTTCCGTCCGTGGCCGACGTCCCCTCAGGCAAGACCGGAGGGTGTTCGCCTTGCGCGAGGATTCCTGCGGCGATGTCCATCCGAACCGCTTCCATGAACCGCCACGAGATCCGCCTTCGGAAGCTTGGAAGCATCGCGAATAGATTCCTTAGAACCTGCATCGGAACGGCGATGATTCCGAATGGAAAGCCCCACCAGCCGAAGAGCAGGCTATGGGCGATGGCCCTGAGGTTGGCCTTGAGCCCACAGAGCGTACAACAGATCACGTGTTTTTCGCTCAGGCTCGTATGCAGTAAGAAGCCCGTCGCCCGATAACTCGCTCGGAGCTCAACTCGGCTCCCTTCCCTTCCGCAGACCGGACAAGGATCGCTTCGAATGCGCATCGCCTCGCTCTCCGCGACGGCGACGGGAACCATGTCGAGCGCGCGATCCAGCTCCGCTTCCTCGCAGCAGCGCTTACCACAATAGCGCACCCCATCGCGCGAGATCCCGCCAAAAAGGATGAGCGCGCCACAGGTATAGCATTGATTGAGACGAATCATCGACGGTTCCGCCGCGCGGCGGCTCCTCGTCTTTTGTCTCTACCTCATTCGAGGCTGCGGGCCATCTGATCGCGCATCGCTTCGAGGGATGCGAGCGCCTGATCGCGATCGTCTCCGGCTCGAAGCTTTGCGATCGCGCGATCGAGCGCGTCGATCTGTTCCTCGCGCTCGGCACGGAGGCGATCGACCATCTCTTCGACCGAAACGAAAAGGCTCTGAAGCTCGTCGCCCCGGCGCAGCCTGCCGCGAAGTGAGAGCCGGCCTTCACCGATCTCGCTCAGCAATAGGCGCATTTTATAGGCCGGACCGACGACTTTATGCGTGACGACGATGCCTGTCAGGCCGAGCGCAACGACAAGGCTGAGCACGCCGAGGATGATCGAGATGAGCACGAACCGGTCGAATGCGCGCGCTCTCTCCTCGATCTGCTGAAATGAGGCCGAGCCCTGATATTCGTCGAGGAGGAGCTCATTGGCCATCATCGAGTCGGTGAGGCTCGTCGAAAAATCGTAAACGAACGCGCCAAGGACGCTCGCCACGACAAATGTAACCCCCACGACCATCCCCACGTATTTCATCTGAAATTGGGGATCGAGCAGGTAGTTCCTGAGCTTCCTCCGCGGCTTGGGCGGAGCCTGATTCTCTGCGGTGACCGCCTCCACACTCATTCCCAATCTCTCCGTTTCGACGTCGATCTATCGTAAGTTTCCGCTGGCATCAAGAAATTCCACATACTCACCGCCCCGAAGCGAGCGTCGCGCTCTCGATCGCCTGACCGAGGCGACGCGATGCGCTCTGGATTGCGCCCTCAAGGGCGCGTCGCTCGGCATCCCCGCCGCGGGCACCCGGCACGCTCGCGCCTCCGTTGAGCATCGCCTTCACAGCACGTCCTGGGTGCGTCCAGAGCACCACACTCACCTCGGCGCGGACGCCCGAGGCATTGGTCTCGAGGCGCGTGATGCTCGTATCGACACCATAGCCGATGAGCTTCTGTTTTTTGATCGTCGCCTGCGCCTCGCGATCGCTCTGATCCTTGGGCGCAATCACGACGCCATCGAGCGATTCGAGCTGGCGCACGAAAAAGTCGCGAAGCGCCTCGCGCGTCTGCGCGGAGACCTGAACACCCGCGGCGCTTGGCGTCGTCACCGAGACGTAGTAGCGCGCAGGTCCGCTCGGCCTTGGGCGGGCGCTCCGATCGCGATCGCGGACGGCGACCGCGCCCGTTTGCGGAACGCTCCTTCTCCCAAGCATGGCCAGCGCTTCGCGGGCGGCAGCACTCACCTCACGGTTTGAATCGCGGGATGCGCGCTCGAGCGCGGATCGCGACGAGGCATCACCGAGCCTTCCGAGCGCCGAAGCGGCGGCGGCGCGGACGGCCTCGTGGGAATCCTCGAGGACGGCTTGATGAAGCGCCTCAAGCGCCTCGGGACGGGGCTCAAGCCGTCCAAGCCCGAGCGCCGCTTGAGCCCGGACTTTAAAGGTGGACGAAGTTTGAAGAAGCCGGATGAAATATTCGGTACGCTCATCGGCGTGGGCTGATGGCGCAAAGGAGAGCATCAGAGCGAGCCAGAGGATCCATCGACGTCTCCTCCGCTCCGGCGGTCCACCGAACCCTATGTCATCTCTTCTCCGCTTCACCCTTGACCTCGTCACGCTCGCCGTTGCCGCCGCGCGGACAACCAACCGTCGGCCGTCCGCTCAAGAATATCACCCGAACCGACGGATAGACGCAACGGGCATTTCCCGATTTCATTTTTCCGTTTTTTTCTTTTGCGCCGCTCCCCTCTCCCTTTTGGCTTGGACATTTGATTCGGTGACGCCGCGCGCGTTCGCGCAGATCGAGACAAGCGATGCGCCGAACCTCAGAGTTCGCGCAAGGAGCGTCTTGGCTGTCGAGGTCAATCCCGCAGAGCGGCGCCTCGAAGCGCGACTCACGGATGAATTCGGTCGCGCGATCGCCGATCGCACTCTCTACCTTGAGGACCCGCGTAGCCTCCTTCAGATGGAGAAAAGCGATCGCCTCGGTCGGGCAAGCTTCGATCTTCCGAAGCGGCCCCCGAAGGGCGAACTCCGCATCCGGTTTAAAGGTGACGCGCACTACGATGAAGCGGAGCGCTTGATCGACCGCCTTGAACCGAGGGTCGTCACGACCCTCATCCCAAGCCTCGATCGAAAGAGGCCGCGATTCATCGACGGGTTCGAGGGCGAAGATCGATTCATTCCGCTCCGCGTACATGCGCGATCCACGCAAGGGGGCGAGGGATTGTGGATCACCCTAAAGGATGAAGACGGAGCGATCCTTGGACGCGCCGAAACCGACGCACTCGGACGGGCGTTGATCTCATTTCGTCCGAGTCCACGGATGCGACCGGGAGAGAATCGAATCACCCTGGAGACCGACGGAGACGAAAAGCGATCACCGAGCCATCTCTCGCTCGTACTCACCCTAGACGAAAGAACCGAAGTTGAGCTGAGGCCCTTTGAGGCCGATCGGGGCGAACCTCTGATGCTTGAGGGAGTGATTCGAGGCACCTGGAGCGGTCCGATCGACCGTGCGCCGATTGAACTTTCGATCGAGGGCAGAAACGTCGAGCGGACGCATTCGGGCCCAGACGGCGCCTTTCGTTTCGTCATCCCCGCCTTCGATGCCCCCGGCGTTTATCGGGCCGCGCTACATTACCGAGGCGATGAGGCGAAGGGGCTTGGACCTCTCAGTCTCACCGACATTGCGATTGAGATCCCGCGCCTTGGCTCCGCTGCCCGAAGGAGCATTCTTGTCCTCATTCCGATCGTCCTCGTCTTGCTCGGATTCTTCGCGCGCTCGCGCCTCTACAGCTCGCTCGAGCGGCGAGGCGAGGAAGGCCGCCGAAAAAAAAATCCGCGAGGCCTCGAGGTCGAGGATCGTGGAACGCAGACCTCGCTGAGGGCGCGCCTTTCACCGCGAAGACGCTTCGGGCTCAACGCACCCCGCTTTCGCCTCATCGAAGCCTCGGGCGGCGGGCCGATCGAGGGGGGAACCATTCGATCGGAGGGCACCTTCCTCGCGCAGACGGACGCCCGAGGGCTGACCCCGAAGCTCCCGATCCCCGAGCGCGGACATCATCGTCTAGAGATCGAGTGCGAAGGCTTCCTCGGAACAACGATCGAGCTCGAGCTCCCCCATCGGGGCGCCGACCTCCTCGAGATCGCCCTTGAGCGGACTCGGCAAGCCCCAAGCCGCGCTTTGATTCGACTCGCCCGCTCGAGAGGGCACCGCGAAGAGGCGCTTCAGGCGCTTTCTCATCGCGAGATCGCACAAGCGATCGCGCGTGAAGGCGAGGATTTAAACGCGCTGATCGAGGCGATCGATCGCCTTTATTATGGCGAAGATGCCCCCGACACCAAAGAAGCGATTCAACTGCGGGCGCGCATCGAGGCACTCGAGCACCGCAGCGGCAGCGTCACCTGAAACGGAGGCTCGGTTGAATGGCTGCGCGTTTCGTGCCTTGCGCGTGTTAGGGTGATATCCGTCCCAACCATTTCGTATGGATTGCTGACACCATGGACCTCCTTTTACTCCCTCTCCTTCTCGCAAGCGCGGTCTTTCTCTACGCGCTCGTCTCGACCTTCCGCTTCCAGACGAAGCCGCTGCCGCCGCGCACTGAGCCGGAGCTCGTCACACCTCCGAAGAAGCCGGAGCCCGCGATCGAGCCCGAGCCCGCGATCGAGCCCGAGCCCGCGATCGAGCCTGAGCCTGAGCCTGAACCTGAGCCTGCCGTCGAAGCGATCGCACCGCCTTCGCGGGAGCGCCTCAAAGAAGGGCTAAAGAGCACGCGCGGCGGCTTTATCGCCAAGTTAAGCAGTCTTTTTCGCAACCGCACGAAGCTCGACGAAGCCATTTTCGAAGAAGCCGAAGAGATCCTCCTCACGGCCGATATCGGCGTCCGCACTTCGATGCGCATCCTTGAGGACCTTCGGGATCGAAACGCCGCTGGCGAGCTAAAGGATGAGAACTCGGTCTGGAGCGCGCTGAAAGCAGGGGCACGAGAGATCCTCGACTCCGCAGGAAGCGGGGGCGCCCTGAACCTCGGCCCCGCCCCCGCGGTCATCCTCATCGTCGGCGTCAACGGCGTCGGTAAGACGACCACGATCGGCAAACTCGCCAGCCAGTTCCGCTCGCAAGGCAAGAAGGTGATGCTCGCCGCCGGCGATACCTTCCGCGCGGCCGCCACGCTCCAACTCGAAGTCTGGGGTGAACGCGTGGGCGCCGAGACCGTCAAGGGCAAAGAGGGCGCCGATCCGTCTTCCGTGATTTTTGAGGCGGTCAAGCGCGCCAAAGAAGAGGGCGTCGACGTCTTGATCTGCGACACCGCAGGAAGGCTTCACACCAAGGCCCCGCTCATGGAAGAGCTTGCCAAAGTCTCGCGCACGATCGAAAAGGTGCTCGGTCGCCCGGCCGATGAGCGACTCCTCGTCCTTGATGCCACGACCGGCCAAAACGCCATCCAGCAGGCCAATACGTTCAAGGAGGCGGTGGACCTGTCGGGGATCGTCCTCACAAAGCTTGACGGCACGGCCAAAGGCGGCGTGATCCTCGGCATCGTCGATCAACACCGGCTGCCGATTCGCTACATCGGGATCGGTGAGCAGGTCGGCGATTTGGCCCCCTTCGACACGGCGCTTTTCGTCGACGCGCTCTTCGAAAGAGACGACGCATAATCAACTCTCTCGTTGATTCTTATTTTTAGGGCGTGATATAGTCGCTCACGCCTCAGGGTGACCGGTAAAAAACACAATGATTTCCCAAACTTTGCCCCGACAGTCCATTTTTCGCGTTGTCCCGCGCGCCGGGAACGTGGGGCAATCCGAGGTGGCATGGCAGCGAGGATCAAAGGCAAATCGATGAAACTACGTCTCTCAGCGATTTGGGTGCTGGCCGTGATGATCTGGGCTCTTCCCGGACCAAACGCGATAGCCCAGATGGAGTTCTCCGAAGAAGAAGCGGACATGGAGTTCGATGTCGATGAGACGCTCGAACCCGCCGATGATTCAACCTCCGGCGATCTCTTCTCATCGCTCGCGGCGGACGATGACGATGAGTTCGCGCCGACCACAGAGCGCCCGACGGAGACCGTCGAAGAGCTCTACGCCATTCAGCGAGTTTACGCTCTGCGGATTCGACGCTTTGAGCTCGCTCCCTCGGCGGCGTTCAACATCAACGACTACTACCAGCGCTATCTCGGCGTCGGCCTCGCGGCGAACTACTGGATCACCAATGTCCTTGCCGTTGGCGCGAACGCGATTTGGTACCAGTTCTCAAACGATCTGGGCGAGCAGGATCTCTCCTTCTTCCTGCGGCGCTCCACCCGCCTCGGGCATCCGATCAGCCAATGGCAGGTCGCAGCCCAAGCGAACTTCACCTACGTTCCCCTCTACGGAAAGTTCGCGGCGTTCAATAAGCTGATCTTCCAATGGGATGCGTATCTCGTCGGC
>JAAZAH010000074.1 GCA_012514415.1 Sandaracinaceae bacterium | reverse complement strand
CTGTGAGAAGCTCGTTGGCGCGCTGGGTCTTAGGGAAAGCGATCACATCGCGGATCGACTCCGTCTCACAAGCGAGCATCGCGATCCGATCCATCCCAAAGGCGATTCCGCCATGTGGGGGCGCGCCATAACGGAGCGCGTCAAGAAGGAAGCCGAACTTCTCGCGGGCCTCTTCCTCGCCAAGTCCGATGACCTCGAAGACCTTCCTTTGCACTTCACCGTCATGGAGGCGGATCGAGCCGCCCGCGATCTCAAAGCCGTTGAGCACGAGATCGTAACGATGGCAGAGGACCTTTCCGGGATCGGTATCGAGGAGCGGAATGCATTCATCATGAGGCCGCGTGAAGACATGGTGAGCCGCGGCCCATCCGCCCTTCTCGTCGCGCTCGAATAGAGGCGGGTTCACGACCCAGAGGAAATTCCAATCGCCGCCGGAGCCGGTCTCAGGGATGATCCCGAATTTCTTCGCGATATGAACGCGGAGGTTCGCCATGACGGTATGAACCTTCGCCTCGGGGCCAAACTGGAAGAAGATCATATCGCCTTCTTCCGCACCAACCGCCTCATTGATGGCCCTACGGAACTCGGGCGTCACCGTCTTGGCGAGCGGGCTCTGCACCCACTCCCCGCCTTCCACCTTGGCGCGCGCAAGTCCCTTCGCGCCCATCTGGACGACGTATTTCTCGAGGTCCTGAAGCTCCTTCCGACTAAACGAATATTCGGCCGGGACGCGGAGAGCCTTGACGATATTTTTCGGGAGATCGAGCCGATCGTTGCCGGTCTTGAACGCCTCGGCGATGGGCTCGAGCATGGGGATTCCGCCGCCGCCATGTTCGACCGTGAGCGCCGTCAAATCCGTATGCAGGAGACCAAAACGGAGGTCCGGCTTATCGTTGCCGTATTTCTCCATGCTCTCGGCGTAATCGAGGCGCGGGAAACGTCCGTCGGGATAGCGCTCGTGGAGGTCGACGCCAAGTGCGTCCTTGAAGAGTCTAAAAATGAGTCCCTCGAGCGTCGTGAAGAGATCCTCCTGGTTGACGAAGGACATCTCGATATCGAGCTGCGTGAACTCGGGCTGGCGATCGATGCGAAGATCTTCATCGCGGAAGCAGCGGACGATCTGGAAATAGCGATCGTAACCGGCCACCATCAGCATCTGCTTATAGAGCTGGGGGCTCTCGGCGAGTGCGTAGAAATGGCCCGCATAGAGTCGCGAAGGGACGAGGAAATTTCGCGCGCCTCCAGGCGTGTACTTCACGAGGAAGGGCGTCTCGATCTCGATAAAACCGCGATCGCCGAGGTAGTTCCGGGCTGCGCGATTTAGCTCGCTCCGCACGCGGAGGTTCTTCTGGAGCTTAGGGCGACGGAGATCGAGGTAACGGTATTCAAGTCGCTTATCCTCATTCGTATCGATATCGTCTTCGATGGCGAAGGGTGGCGTCGCCGACTTATTGAAGACGACGGCCTCGAGGGCTTCGACTTCGATGTCGCCGGTGGGCACCTTGGGGTTGCGCATCTCGCCTCGATCGAGAACGCGCCCCCGAACACCGATCACCCATTCCGGGCGGAAGGTCTCGGCGAGCTCGAAGGCGGTCTGATCGGTATCCGGCTTGAAGACGATCTGCGTGATGCCGTCTCGATCGCGGAGATCGATGAAAATGCAGCCGCCGTGATCGCGGCGGACCTGGACCCAGCCAAAGAGGACGACCTCCTCGCCGATATTTTCGGCGCGCAGCTCGCCGCAATGATGGGTCCTTTTAAGCTCGTCGATAAATCGCGCCACCTTCGTATGCTCCTTGTGATCCCTGCGGTCTTTGGGATCTTCGCACCTTAGCGAGCTATGCGCCGCCGTCAATCAATGCATTGCGTCATCTTCCCGTTCCGGCCCGAATGAGCCAAGGGCTCCGAAGGGGTGAACCGTGATCTCACCCCGATCTCGAACCGAAAAGCCCGGAAAGGTGAGACCGATTCCAGCAAAGAGCATGGCGACTCCGCTACCAAAAGCGCCCCAATTGAGGCCACAGCTGAGCGCGGGATCGTCGCAGCGAGCCCGGATTCGAAACGCCGCGCCCATCAGGGTGGCGAGCCCCGCAGCGCTTAGCGTCACGCCCAAGGAAAGCAGAACCGCGCGAACTTTCCGCCGGCTTTCATAATGAAGGAGAAGATCCGAGGGCCCGTCGAGTCGGACGTCGTGGCGGACGAGCGCCGACCTCCCTCTTTCGCCCGCGATGAGCAACCGCGGGTACACGCCCGGGGCAAGGTTCGCCTCGCAGGGCGTCGTACACACCGGCCTCCAAGTGTAAAAGACGCCTCCCGCTCCATAACGGCTTGAGGCCGCGACACCAAAACTCTCCAGCGCATGAAGCGTCAGCCTGCTTTCATCACTGAAGATGCGGACGGGCACGCCATCCGCGAGATGGAGCTCGAGCGCACGCCCTTCGGAGCTCGCGCCATCCGCCACGCCCACCGCCTCAGGTTCGGCG